>NZ_JCADBW010000008.1:0-96294 GCF_059264685.1 Faucicola sp. SE7633
TGGGTTTCGTTGCCGTAGCCACCTTTTTTGGCATCAAAGCTCACACCATCAACGTTTTGTCCCAAAAAGAAATTGGCTTGCATGATAGCAAGTACATCATCGCCAAGTTTTTCGCCAAGCTCGGTCAATGCACCATCAGCTTTGGCCTGTTGCCACATACGGTATACCACCAAGTCATATTTGATGCTCGACAAGCCGCGTGAGCCATGACGCGCCAGCAATTGAGTATAAACAGGCACGTAGCCTGTAGGTGCGGCTGGCAAATTGGCGATATCTTTGGGAGCTTGATAAGGAGTTTTGGTTTGGTAATAGGTCTCGATGACGATTGGCGTGGTCGGCTGGGTATTGGGCTGCGTGGGCGTGACGCTTGGGGTGGTTGGCTGCGTTGGTTGGGCAGGCTGCGCTGGGGTAGTGTTGGTTGGTGAATCGACGGCAACGATTTTGGTGTCGTTGTCATCGTCATTACATGCGGCCAAAGACAGTACGCCGACCACGGCTAGGGTTAGAAATCGTAGTTTCATCACAGCACCTTTTTACGTCTAATGTTAAGATTGGGTTAATTTGATACCGATAACGGCATAGCTTAGAAAGATTGTGTGACAAAATGATGAAGTGAGAAAAAATTCAGCAGGTTCAAGCCAAAAATACCAAAAAAATGGCTTAATACGTTGAATTAAGCCATTATTAAAAGGTTATCTAAATTAAAGTGGTAAGTTATTTAGCCGCTGCCCGTTCGGCACGGGCTTTTTTGACCAAATAATCCACCACTTGCGGCACGCGTCCGTCCTCACCGCTGACCACATACTTGCCATCGACCACCACAGCAGGCACACCCGTTAGCTGATACCGCTGCGCCGCGTCGGCAGAACGCGCAATGCGTGTATTGACGGCAAATGAATTATATAGGCTGTTAAATTTATTGATGTCTAAGCCTTGCGAGGCGTACCATTGACCGAGGCTGGCTTGGTCAAACAGCTTTTGGCGGTCTTTTTGGATGGCATCAAACATCGCTTGGTGGGTTTTGTTTTGGTAGCCCATGAGCTGCGCGGCATAAAATCCGCGTGCGTTTTGTTCCCACACGGGGTTGAGCGCGGCAGGCGTTTGTAAGAACACCACATCAGCAGGCTTGGTTTGCGCCCATTGGTGCATATACGGTTCAAGCTTATAGCAATGTGGACAGCCATACCAAAAAAACTCGCGCACGATGATGTTGTTGCCGTCGATTTTTTCAGGATTGGCAAGCACGGTGTAGTCTTTGCCCGCGACAAAATCCGCCGCCAAGGCAGGCAGCGCCGCTAGCCCCCATGCCAACCCAACCGCTGCCCCCAACGCACGCCTTGCAAATGTTTTCATGGTGTTGCCTTGCTATCAAAAATTAAAAAATTGTGCTCAAAATACGGTTAAAATCGGCAACGTCGTCCGATTTTTTTTGCCATTATAGCTTACCATGCACCTTGCGCAATGCCAAACCAAAACTGACAACTGCTAAAAAAATCCGACAGCGTGGCAAGGCATGGGCAAGAATCGCATGCGGCAAGTTTAATGGCTTGCCGCCAAACCAAAACATCCGCCACACAATCGCTACAGCCGATTGGCAAAAATTTGCTACAATGCCGCTTGCCTATTGTATTTTTTTAACGCTTACTAAATCCAGTTGATTATTCACGGTAGCCCAATGAATCAGTTCAATGACAACCAGCCCAATACCAACGCGCAGCACAGCCACACTGACGCACCCCTGCCAAACGCACAGCCGACTGCACAAAAAGCGCGCAACCAGTCTAGCGGCCAGCAAAATGTCGATGCGCAAGAAATCCAAAAATTCAATGACTTGGCCAGTCAGTGGTGGGACAAAAACGGCGCGTTTGCCACCTTGCACCAAATCAATCCGCTGCGCCTCAACTGGATTGAGCAGAAAGTTATCACGCGTCAGCAATCAGGCTTGACGGGCAAAACGGTGCTTGATGTTGGCTGCGGCGGCGGGATTTTATCGCACAGCATGGCAGAGCGTGGCGCGCGCGTGACGGGCATTGATATGGGTCTAGCAAACATTGAGGCGGCAAAAATCCATGCCAGCCAAACACGGCAGGATGTGACTTATGATTGCGTGGCGGTGGAAGACTTTGCCGCCACGCACGCAGGCGCGTTTGATGTGGTCACCTGTATGGAGATGCTTGAGCACGTGCCCAATCCGCAATCGATCATTGATGCGTGTTTTACGTTGCTCAAGCCCAATGGCGTGTTGGTACTCTCAACGATTAACCGCAATCCTAAGTCGTATCTGTTTGCCATTGTCGGGGCGGAGTATGTGCTGCGCTTGTTACCGCGCGGTACGCATGATTTTACCAAGTTTATCACACCTGCTGAGCTTGACCGTTTTGCCGAGCACAGCGGCTTTCGCCGTCAGGATTTGATTGGACTGCATTATAATCCCATCACACGCCACTATTGGTTGGCACAAAACGTCGATGTCAATTACATGTTGGCGGTGTACAAGCCCAATGCTAAATAAAGGCAGACCAAGCATGGCAAACGCTCACGTTCAGCAAGCGGTTTTATTTGACCTTGACGGCACGCTGATTGACACCGCGCCCGATTTTATCCGCGTGATTCACGCCATGTGCCGCGAGCAAGATTTGCCTTTGCCCAGTGAGGCGTTGATTCGAGAGCAAGTATCAGCAGGCGGACGCGCGATGGTTCGGGCGATGTTTGGCAACGATGGCGCAAGCCTTGCTGATGACGACCCGATGTTGGCGGCAAATTTGCAAGAATTTTTGCGCCGCTATGCCGCGGATATCTGTGTTGATAGCCGCGTGTATGATGGCCTGCTGCCGCTATTGGATAAACTTGAAACCAACGCCATACCGTGGGGGGTGGTGACCAACAAACCGCGCACCCTATCCGAAAAGCTCTTAACAGCCATCGGCTTAGCCGAGCGTTGTGCCGTGCTGGTCTGCGGTGATGACGTGGCACACCCCAAGCCCGACCCCGAGCCGCTTTATCTTGCCGCCAAGCAGTTGGGTGCGCCTGCCAGCGCGTGCTTATACATTGGCGACCATCTGCGAGATATCCAAGCAGGCAACGCGGCGCGTATGCCGACCATCGCAGCGGCGTATGGCTATGTATTGCCTGCCGAGCGTGACCAACTTGCCGACTGGCAAGCCGATGCCATCGCCGCCACGCCGTCAGACTTGGCGCGCTTGGTAGAAGACTGGCTCAATCTTGCCAAGACTTAATTTTGAGGCTTAATTTAAGGAAAATCTGATGACCCATGACGAGCTACGCGCCTTTGTGCCACCTGCCGACTGCCTGCGCGGCAAAAATATCTTGGTGACGGGGGCAGGTGATGGCATTGGCAAAGTTGCCGCCTTGACCTATGCCAAATATGGCGCGACTGTGCTGCTACTTGGCAAAACCATGAGCAAGCTTGAAGCCGTGTACGATGCCATCGAAGCGGCAGGTGGGGCAGAGCCTGCGCTGTTGCCGCTGAATCTTGAGAGCGCAAGCGACACCGAAATGGTGCAACTGGCGCATTTGATTGAAAAAGAAGTCGGGCATTTGGATGGCGTGCTACACAATGCAGGGATTTTGGGTGTTTTGACTCCGCTTGAGATGTATGACCCTGCGCTGTTTGAAAAAGTCATCCGCGTAAACTTCACCGCAACGTTTTTGCTGACCCAAGCCTTGCTACCACTGCTACGCGCCGCGCCGATGGCATCGGTTGTGTTCACAGGTAGTGGTGTGGGCAGCCGTCCGCGTGCGTTTTGGGGTGCGTATGCCTTATCCAAGCACGCGCTTGAAGGCATGTGCGATATTTTTACCCAAGAAACCCACACCACCACCCAACTGCGCTTTAATGTCATCAACCCCGGTGCGACGCGCACCCAAATGCGCGCCAGTGCTTATCCCAGTGAAGACCCCAATACCCTACGTGCGCCCACAGACTTGATGGCAGCGTATGTCGCGCTGATGGCAGATGTGAGCCGTGATGTCAAAGGGCAGGTGATTGACTTGCAGCCCAAATAACCACGCTGTCAGGTTTAACTGCTTGTAATTAACCATTTTTTGCCCCATATTGACTTGGTTAAACCAAAGCGAAACGCAAAAAATAGGGGAGCGTTATGGCAAGTGGATGGGCGGCTGACGGTGCCGAGCAAGAACAAATCAGCGCAACGGTTGAAGACGCAATCGCCCGCGCGCGTCGTGCATTACCAACGGGTGAGAGCGCCGAATTTTGCGATGAATGCGGTCAGCCAATTCCGCAAGCGCGCCGCCTTGCTATGCCGGGGGTGCGCTACTGTGTGGCATGTCAGCAGGCGCTTGAGCAACACCAACAAGCCTTTGAGCTGTTTAACCGCCGTGGCAGTAAAGATAGCCAACTGCGCTAACGGTGAGCATTGCCCGTGGGTGTTTGACAGGCTATCGCATGAACAACGGCAATCGATCAACAAGCGATTGCCGTTTTTTTTGGTTTTGGTTGGACAAAAGGCGCGACACCAGCTACCCTTACACTTGACTAGCCCACAGATTGAAGCCTTTGCCCCCTAAGATTGTCGACAAGATTACAAACTGGCACGCTCGCATGGGCGAAAGTGCTTCAGATTACCTAAATCGTGTTAAATCAGAATTAGGCAATAGCAAAAAGGTCGAATTTTACCGCCAATATTTAAACGAATTGGGTTTTAAAAACTAAACAAAAAATAACAGATTGTAAGGTGTTATGGTGCTAATTTTTTCCAAAAAATAGGGATTGTTACTATAAAAAATTTTCTTAAAGTATTAACACTAGGATTTGCTTTTAGTTCAGCAATTGTGTTTCTAGTTACACAGGCTCAAGCAGGAGCATATTTTGCTACTACGGCAGCAGCAACAGCTAAGGCTACACAATTAGGCTATAGTAAAATTAATGAGCGTTCAAACGGTCAGCCAGTCTATCAAGCAACAAAATCAGCAGTTGTAAAAGGGTTGCCCTATATTACGCCAGATGTTGATAGTCATAATGGCGGAGCGTGGAAAGCAGCTAGTTCTGTGGCAAGATTGGGTTCAAAAACAACACGTCTTGGTACTTATGACGAAAATTTAAACAGAATTGGGGATTAATTTATGAGTGATATTGTACAGTGGGAAGATAGAACTAAAACGATTAAGGAACTCATCAAAGAATTACAAAGCTTTGAAGACCAAGATTTAATTGTGATGGTTACCAATGATGAAGGCAAAACATTCAATTCTGTAAAACTTGTTAGTAAGGGGTTTGTTCCAAGCAAAGATGACCCTAATAAAGATGAAAAAGTTTATTGTGCTTTGCATATTTAATATCAAGCTCAAAAAAATAGCCGATTTTAAAAATCGGTTATTTTTTTGAGCCAACAACCGCAGGGCGTTAGCATTTGCACGTTATTTGTAAAGCAAATGTATTACAAACTTATTCCTTTAACTTGATTTGGGTTTAGTTCCTTTTGGATTTCCCTAACAGTTTGGTAAGTAAATCGTTCTGTTGTCTGTTGATGTTGGCTAGTTTCTCGTTCTCGCTGTTCAATCGCCCGTTCTGTGCGGTCAAATTGCGATTGACTGCTGTCAATCGCAATCGTTCTATTTGTTGTGATTGAGTGTTGTTTGTCGTTACCAATTCGGCTAACTGTCGCTCTAACTCGTTGAGCAAGTTGTTGTAATCGTTCATGAAGTCGTTTTGCATGGTCTAGTAACCCCCACGGTTTACCATTTATCCGAAATTTACTGTACCATATCGGAAAGCCTTGGCAGAATATGCTAAAATGATGCATCAAATTTTAGCCAGCTTGTTAGGATTGCTGAATCGGCAAGCGGCTGTGCCAGCCACGGCTGTTTGACCAAGCGGCAATGTTTAATCAGTCACTTGCAATCAGCCACTTTTTTTAATGAGCTGCTTTTAGGCGGCCCGATTCAACAAGCTATGTTAGACTAAGCTATTTTAGCCAGTAGCGATACGAGTACCGACAGATGATTGACCTACCGCCAAGCGCGATTGAACCGAGCCTAATGCCGCCGCGTGCCATTGATGATACCGTGCCGCTTGCCGCTGCCAAGCCCGATGCTGAGGCCGCGCTGCGTGCGTGTGCCGCTGCAGATGCGGTGCAACACTTTGATGTGGTGATTGTCGGTGGTGGTGCAGCAGGGCTGACATTGGCGCTGTCATTGCCACAAAACTTGTCGGTGGCGATGCTGATGAAAGATGAGCCGTTGGAGTCTAGCACGTATTATGCACAAGGCGGTGTGGCAGCGGTGTGGGCGCAAGATGATACGGTTGAAGCGCACATCAACGACACGCTGATTGCAGGCGCAGGGCTGTGCCATGAAGAGGCGGTGCGCTTTACGGTAGAAAACAGCCGCAAGGTGATTGAGTTTTTGTTGGCACAAGGTGTTGATTTTACGCTAGATGACACCAGCACCGATTTGCATTTGACGCGAGAAGGGGGGCACAGTCGGCGGCGTATCGCCCATGTTGCCGATGCCACAGGGCAAGCGATAGCCACGACCTTGCTTGCGCGTGTGCGCGAACGCCAAAACGTCACCTTGTTTGACCACCTGATAGCGATTGATGTCATCACCACCAATGGCCTGGCGCAGCATTTTGATGAACCCTTAAGTGAGCCCAATCGCGCGGTTGGTGTGTATGCGTTTGATACCAAGACGCAGCGCGTGCTGACGTTTGGCGCAGGTTTTGTTGCATTGGCATGTGGCGGTGCGTCCAAGGCGTATTTGTACACCTCAAATCCTGATATCGCCACGGGGGACGGTATTGCGATGGCGTGGCGGGCAGGCTGCCGCGTGGCGAATTTGGAGTTTAACCAGTTTCATCCAACCTGCTTGTACCATCCTGAGGCGCGGTCATTTTTGCTGACCGAAGCCCTGCGCGGTGAAGGTGCGTATTTGCGCTTGCCACCGTGCGAAAATCACCCCGAGGGCGAACGCTTTATGCTGCGGTTTGATACGCGTGGCGAGCTTGCACCGCGTGATATTGTCGCGCTAACCATTGATTTTGAAATGAAGCGGCTGGGGCTGCGGCATGTGTATTTGGATATCACCCACAAAGACCCTGAATTTGTCAAAGCGCATTTTCCCACGTTGTACGCGCGGCTGCTAGAGTTTGGCATTGACATCACCCAAGACCAAATCCCTGTCGTGCCTGCGGCGCACTACACTTGCGGCGGTGTGGTCGTCAATCAGCATGGGCAAACGGACGTGCTTAACCTGTACGCGCTTGGCGAAACGTCATTCACAGGGCTGCATGGTGCCAATCGCATGGCGAGCAACTCTCTGCTTGAGTGCTTTGTGTATGCCATGAGCGCGGCGGCGCATATGGGTGACAGCCATGCCAGCACCGCGCCCGTCATCCCCACCATTCCAACGTGGCAAATCAAAGACAACGCCGACCAAGACGAGGCGGTGATTTTGCTACAAAATTGGGATGAGCTGCGCCACACAATGTGGCATTACGTCGGTATCGTGCGCTCCAACAAACGCCTACACCGCGCGCTAAGCCGAATCTTGCTGCTAAAACAAGAAATGCAAGAGTATTACGCCAGTTTTGCCCTCAATAAAAACTTGATTGAGCTGCGTAACCTGTTGTTGGTGGCAGAACTGATTGTGCGCTGCGCCCTGCGGCGGCATGAGTCGCGCGGACTGCATTATAACCGCGATTTTCCGCAATCTTTGCCCACCCCTGCCGATGTGGTGCTAACGCCTGCCATGCCATAAACGCTGGCAAACGGGTCAATGTCAGCGCCAAATTTTTGGTGCGACATGCTAAGTGGCGCGCTTAACCAAGCGGTTCGACCGCGGCCACGATGCGCGCCAAGACCGTCTGTGTGTCGCCTGATGCGTCAATGCGCTGCACACGTTTGGGCGCGTGGGCTTGGCAATACGCAAAGCCTTGGTGAACGCGCTCAAAAAACGCCAGTTGCTGCTGCTCAAAGCGGTCAAGCGTGGTGGCATCCAAGTTGGCACGGCGTTTGGCGCGTGCCATGCCTTGCGCCACGGGCAAATCCAGCCAAATCGTGCAATCGGGCAAGCGTGGGACAAACTGCTTACTCAAGGTATGGATTTTTGCCAGTGTCTCAGCGTCGCCATGCTTGCGCCCAAACCCTTGGTAAGCAACGCTTGAATCAACAAAACGGTCGCACAGCACCCAACTACCTGCTGCCAATGCAGGTAAAATCGTTTGTGCAAGGTGATCGGCGCGTGCAGCAAACATCAACAACAGCTCGCTATCATCTGCCATGCTGGTGGCAGGGTCAAGCAAAAGCGCGCGCAAACGCTCGGCAAACGGACTGCCGCCGGGTTCACGCGTGGTCAGCACATCCATGCCTTGTGCACGCAAATGCTTGGCAAGGGCATGAAGCAAGGTGGTTTTGCCCACACCTTCAGTGCCTTCAAAGCTGATAAATCGCGCTGTCATATCGTGCGTTCGCCTTTTTTACTTTGTTGAAAAACACGTCAAATTAATTACCCTGTGCGCGTTTTTCACGCAGCACGCGCAGGTAGTCTTGTACCGCGCGGTTGTGGTCGGCAAGGTTGCTGGTAAACTTGTGCCCACCGTTGCCCGTGGCGACAAAATACAAGGCATCGGTGTCATTTGGGTGCAGCGCGGCTTGAATCGACTCAATGCTGGGTAGGGCAATCGGGGTGGGTGGCAAGCCGTCGATTTGGTAGGTGTTGTAGGCGGTTTTTTCGGCTAAGTCGGCTTTGCGGATGTTGCCGTCATAACGCTCGCCCATGCCATAAATCACGGTTGGGTCGGTTTGTAGGCGCATGTTTTTGCGTAGCCGATTGACAAACACGCCTGCCACTTCATTGCGCTCGCTGGGTACGCTGGTTTCTTTTTCGATGATGGATGCCATAATCAAGGCTTCGTACGGGCTGGCGTAGGGCAAATCCGCTTGACGGTTTTGCCAGTTGTCCATCAGTGCGGTATATTGGCGTTTAAAGAGGTCAGATAGGACTTTTTTGTCGCTGCTGCCTTCATTAAAATAATAAGTATCGGGCGAAAACCAGCCCTCAAGGTTGCCGTCTGGCATGTAATCGGCAGGCAAGTCCAAGCCCAATTTTGCGCTATCAACGCGCTTGCCGTCTTGACTGATGACATCGTTGGTGATGCCGCTGTTGTCTTTGAGTGTGCGGTATAAGTCTTTGGCGGTTTTGCCCTCGATGATTTGGACTTTGACAAACGCAACCTTCTCACCTTGCGCTAAAACGTCCAAAAACTGGGCAAAGCTGGCATTGGCAGGAATCTGGTAACTGCCTGAATGCAAAGGGGTTTTGACGTGGGTTTTGATATACAGTTTTGCCAATGGCGCAACAAACATGCGTTGGGTTTTGTCCCAGTCGTCAATCAGCCCATAGTACGTTTGCCCTTTTTCTACCGTCAGCATGTGTTTGGGTGCGTTGCTTGGCGCGTATAGGGTCTGTTGGTAGGCGTATGCCAGCCACGCCAACGCCAGCAGCGGCACAATGAGCAGCACCCACAGCCGTGTGCGCCCTGTACGTCGCCCTGCCGCGCGGTCGGTGAAGGCGCGTTTGGAGCGGTCAAGCAAGTCGGGTTCATTGGAATCTGGACGTTTGGGGGCGTTGGGTGTTGGCATAGTCGTGGGTGTCTGGCTAAAATTGGCAAGAATGTAGCAAGGTTTGGCTAAAATAGCAATATTCAACTGTAAAACCTCTACTACCCATTTTTGACAAAGGTCGGTGACGATTTGTTTTTGTTTTAGCCGATATAGCGCCAGACAAGCATTGTCTGCGGTGGTTTGTCACCCACACTCAGTGATAAGTGTGGGTATAAACGCAATGATAATGGGATTTTGGCTGATTGGGCATCATTGACACTAAATAAGGACACTGCTAAATTATATTTATATTTCAATCAGCTAACAAGCTATGCTTAAAGCCTACGAATACAGAATTTACCCCAATAGCGAATAAACCTTACTCAGCCTACCTAGCGCATTGACCAACTTTTCTTTTTCAAAAGTCGGGCTAAATTTCCACGTTTTACGTCTAAAAAAATTTTATGCAGTAAGATACGCTTGTATGGTCAGCACAAGTTAGACAGCTTGCCCCTGCCGATACGATTGCGCGATGGCGATATGGCAAAAGGTGGTAACCTATAAGGTTGTCATGGGACGTACAGGCTGTGGTGGTGAGAGTGGGTCAAATTTTACCTTTGTATCGCTTGTTGCTGTAAACTTACGTCTTTGGGCTTGACTGCCTCACTTTGCATAAGCTTGGGGGGGCAAAAATCGTTAAATTTGGGTAAATAAACTGGAAGCAATGCGCGTGTTGGCAAATTTGGGTCATGTGGGGTGGTGGATTGGGTTGGCCGTGCTGGTACTGGCGTGCCTGCAGACGCTCAATGCGTATGCCGTGCCGCGTTCAACGGCCGACTTTGTCCGCTTGTGGGGGCGTTTGGTTATCCACAATGCCGTGTGGTGGCTGCTGTGGTTGGCGATTTGGGCAGGTGCGATGCTGGTTTGGGGTCATGCCAATACGCTCACGGGCGTGCTGTTGGTGTTGGCATTGGTTGGCATCGGTTGGCGGCTGTGGTCAGCAAATCGGCTAAGCGTGCATCGGCAGACGATATTGGCAAAAGACTTGCCAAGGTTGGTTGATAATCAGCCCATGACATTGGTGGTGGTGCATGATTTGCGTGTGGGGGCATTGCGCTCTGCAGGCTGGCTTACGCGGCTGGTGCAGCGTGTCAATGCGCTGGATGCCGATGGCGTGCTTATCACAGGGCAATGGCTGGATGCGGCAGGCGCGGATGTGTTTGGTAAATTGATGATGCTAAAGGCTCTCAACAAACCGTGCTTTGGCACACTTAGCGCGGCAGACAAGGCACGCGATGCCAAACTTGCCACGCTTGGACAAAACAGTGACCAACAACTGGCGCAGATTTTGCCTGCACTGGGCGTGACCTTGCTAGACGACGCAGCACCAAGCGCGCAGACCACACCCGCGTTGGCACAAATCGCGCGCGCCCTTGATGGTCTGACCAGCAAAGCGCCCTTGCAGGTCGTTCGTATTCAGGCCTAAATTTGGCGTTTAACCTCAGCTTTTGAGGCACAACCACAACGGCTTACAAAATCCAACAAACCATGCCCAATAAACCCCCTCGACGCGCGCGCTACTTACGCTATACTGGTGTTGCTTTTAGTGTCATTGGGCTGCTGATGGTTGTTATCATCGCCCAGTTTTATTTTGCCACCCGTCAAGCGCAAGGTCAGCCAATGTTACCATCCACCGCCGCCCGTCCAAAATGGGCACAAATGATTAGCCAGTGGGGCGAGGCATTGCTCGGCAAAATCGAGCAGCATAGCCACAGCAACACCTATCATGAACCACCGCCCAAATTTGCCGCAACGCGCGAAGCCATGCAGTCGCTTGCCGACAAGATGCGTCAGTTTGCGCCTGTGCGCGATGAGCCCACCAACGACGCTGCCGTTACCGAGCTGGACGTACGCACGCTAAGCCATGGGCAGGTTGTGCCCATTCGCGGCAACGTGCGCTTGGTGCCTGCCAATGCCGATTTGTGGCAACAAAACATCAGCTTTGTCATCACCGACAGCGACACGACGCTAGACTGCCAAGGCGCGTTGCTGTCAAGCACCGATGACACCATCACCGCGATTGCCGTGCGCACACCGCCCAATCAGCCCACAGGCGTGCACAATGTGCGCATCAAAAACTGCCTGACATTGGGCTACAATCACGGCTTAATCATCGAGCAACAAACACCTGCCAACGCGCGTTATGAGACGCTGACCGCAGGCAAGACCACGCTTGCCGCCCAGCGCGAGCAATCGCCGCATGACATTTGGGTGGATAACCTGCTGGTGGCCCACACACGCAGCAGCGGTATTTTTATCGGTGACCATGTTCAGCGTGTGCATCTATACGGCATTGGTGTGGTCAAGGCAGGTACGGTTGGGTTGTATTTTGAATTTGGCAGCGGCCATAACACCGTCAGCCACAGCTATTTTAGCCAAAATGGCTTTCGCACGGGCAAGCCCAACCGCGAAGCCATCGCGATTGATTCATCGGTCAATAACCGCATCGAGTATTCGCATTTTGATCACAACGGCGCAGGCGGTATATTTTTATACCGCAACTGCTTTGAGCACGCCGATGACCCCAGCCGCAGCAACCACTTTTTGCGCACGCAAGGCAGCGACAGCAATCAAATCGCGCACAATGTGTTTGCCAATGAACCTGTCAGCGTGTGGATTGCTGCCCGTCAATCGCGCAACCTCAAAGGTTTTGCCTGTGGCGCGTACACCATCAGCGAAACACCGTTTACGCGGTATCATCTCGATGAGGCCGAGCGCAACCAAGTGCTTGACAATGACTTTACCAGTGGCAAAAACGCCATCATTATTGAAGATGATAACAATTTGGTACAGGGTAATTGCTTTGCCAGCGACCTTGAGCAGCCTATCGTCATCGGCTCAACCGTTCGTGAGCAATCCAGCGAAGGCGTGGTCAAAAATAACCGCATCTTGGACAACCGCTGTGCCAATGGTGCGCGCCAACCCACGATTGAGTTTGTTGGGCATAGCCAAGCGTATACCCAAACCCAATAATACTAAAATGTGTAGCCGCTAACAGGTGGCTGCACAAGTATGTGCCCACATGCTACAATGATGGGCGTTTATTTTTGGTTTATTCGCCTTGGTGGTCATATGTCCAAACCGATGCCAATCACTTATCAGCTGGATTTTAGCCGTTTTCGTCTGCATTTGGTCGATGTCACGCTGCGCTTTATCGCACCTGTCGATAACCCCGTGTTGTGGTTACCGACATGGATTGCAGGCAGTTATTTGGTGCGTGAGTTTGCCCGTCACATCGGCACGGTGACGGCACGGGTGGGCGATGATTTAGCCACCCAACGCCTTGTCAAGCTGGATAAAAACCATTGGCAAGTGCAGGCAGCGGCAGGTACGCCTGTGACGGTCAATTACGAGGTGTATGCCTATGATTTGTCGGTGCGCGGCGCGTATATTGATGAAACGCGGCTGTATGGCAATTTTGCTGTGTTAGCATTGGCGGTGCAGGGGCTAGAGCAGTCGCCTATTACGGTGGATTTGTTGTGCCCGTTGGATTTTGTTGCGATCAATGGTGGTGAGGTTGGCTTTGCCTGTGCGTTACCGTTTGTTGATTTAGACCCGTTTGATGACGTTGAAGCATTGGCGGTGATAGCTGACGCAGACGGGCAAACCTTTGACTGGCAGGACACCGAAGCGGCGTTGGCGGTGGATGACACGCCAGCGGATGACGATGAAACAGCCGATATGCCTGCCAGTGTATGCTATTGCGTGCAAGCTGATGATTATGAGCAGTTTATCGACAGCCCGTTTGAAATTGCCGAACAACGCGCGTTTGATTTTGTGGTGCAGGCCGCTGATCGGCAAGTGCCGCACCGTTTTGTGATTTCAGGGGT
The DNA here is from genome assembly GCF_059264685.1 of Faucicola sp. SE7633. Classification (NCBI taxonomy): domain Bacteria; kingdom Pseudomonadati; phylum Pseudomonadota; class Gammaproteobacteria; order Moraxellales; family Moraxellaceae; genus Faucicola; species Faucicola sp. SE7633. The sequence goes on from NZ_JCADBW010000008.1 coordinate 13,472, forward strand.
ATTTGATGCGGATTTAAACCGCTTGCAACAGGATTTGCGCCAGATTTGCCAGACCTATGTCGATTGGTTGGGCGATACACCGTTTGCTGATTATGTGTTTTTGACCATGGCAACGGACAATGATTATGGTGGGCTTGAGCATGCCGCTAGTACCAGTCTGATCACGCCGCGTGATGATTTGCCCAGCGTCTATGAGCCTGCCGCGCCAAGTGATAACTATCAGCGGTTTTTGGGCTTGTGCAGCCATGAATATTTTCATGCTTGGTGGGTTAAGACTGTGCGCCCCGATGTCATGCTGACTGATGACTTGCATGCCAATTTGACGCGCGAGGCATATACATCGCTGTTGTGGGTGTTTGAGGGTTTTACCAGTTATATTGATGACTTTATGCTGCAAGCGGCAGGTGTGATCACGCCAGCGCGTTATTTAAATTTGCTTGGCGAACAAATCAACCGCTACCACCAGACCGCAGGCCGCACACATCAAAGTGTGGCGGAGTCAAGTTTTGATGCGTGGATTAAGCTGTATCGCAGCGACGAGAACAGCGCCAATGCAGGCGTGAGCTACTACAACAAAGGCGCATTGGTCGCGTTTGGGCTTGATGTCACCTTGATGCAGCACAATGGCCGCTTGTTTGACGTGGTCAAAGCCTTGTATCAGCGCAGCCAGCAAGCAGACACGCGCCACAAACGCCTTGGGCTGTCGGTCGCACTGCTGGATGAAGTCATGGCAGAATTTTTGCCCGTTGAGATTTGGCAGGATTTTAAAGCCCGTTACATCGACGGTACAGATGAGCTAGCACTGGCAGATTGGCTCAAAGCGGTGGGCGTGACGCCAAAACATGAGCACGACACCAACGCAGGCGCGGCATGGGGCATGCGATACAGCGCCGATACGCAAGGCATCAAGCTGCAACGCGTGTTGCGTGATGGTGTAGCGGCGCAGGCAGGGCTATCGGCGCATGATATCATTATTGCCATTGATGGGCTAAAAGCCAGTGAAAAACGCCTCACCGCCACCACCCGTGCGCAAGCTGTGACGGGCAATGCCAGTCTGTGCCACGTGTTTCGCCGTGATGAATTGCTACTGCTTGACGTGCCTGCACCAAACGCCACCCAGCAGCCTGTCCAAAAATGGCAGCTTGGCTTAACCACCGATGACACCGCCGCGCCCGATGCGCCATTGACCGCCGCCCAGCAGCAATGGTTGCAGCCGCCCTTGCGCCAGTATTGAGTTTTGATTTTTTAAAATTTATTTTGAAAGGATAATCTATGAGCCGCCAAACCACCCAGCCACACCCACAAAAAACCGCCACCCAAACCACCACCGTGCGCCCTGCCGAGCATGGCAATGGCAAAGCCTTGCCGATTATCGCCGCGTTGGTACTGGGCGGCTTGGCATTGTCACCGATTTTTTTACACAGTTTTGGCAACACCCCGCACGCTGCCGAATTAGGGCGCGGCGCACTGGGCCAGACCCCTCAGGCGACGACTGCCAATGCGGTCAATCCCACCAGCGATGAGGACACCAAAGTTGGCTACAGCCTAGGCTACATGATGGGCAGCAACGTGCATGACGTTGCCTCAGACTTGCGCGTGCAAGACATCGTCCAAGGCTTGCAAGATGGCTTTGCCAACAAGCCCACCAACCTGACCCCTGAACAAATGCAGCAAACCGTCATGGCATACGAGCAACGCCAAACTGCCAAACTGCTACAAGACAATCTTGCCAAAGGCGAGGCATTTTTAGCCCAAAATGCCAAAAAACCCAACGTCAAGACCACCGCCTCAGGCTTACAATATGAAGTGCTACAAGAAGGCACAGGCGCAAAACCCAAAGCCACCGACATCGTAGCCGTGCAGTACGAAGGCAAAACCATCGATGGCAACGTATTTGACAGCTCTGCCAAACACGGCGGCGAGCCTGTTGTGTTTCCGCTCAACCAAGTCATCCCTGGCTGGACAGAAGGTGTACAGCTGATGAACGAAGGGGCGAAATACCGCTTTTATATCCCTGCCAAATTGGCATACGGTGAGCAAGGCGCACCAGGGGCGATTGAGCCTAACAGCGTGCTGATTTTTGATATTGAGCTGGTGAAAGTCAATCCGCCTACCGACAATCCTGCAGAACTACAAGGTGCAGCACAAGGGCAGGAGCAGGGTTTAGACGCTGCCACCATGGCCGAATTACAACGCCAACTTGAGGCGCAGCTAGGTGCAGCGTCTGCCGCCCAATAACCAACCACCACATAGGACAGCGTCATGTCTTTTTTGCCCAAATATCTAGCGCGCGCGACAAGTTGTGCCTTATCCGTGGCGATTGCAGCCGCCATGCCAAGTCAGCTTGCCCATGCCGCGATTATCAAAATCGCTAAAGCAGCGCCCAACGCGACCACCTCGGTACAAGCCAACGCCGCGCAAGCGAGCCAAACCGCGTCACGCGCAACCAGCGAAACATCCAACGTCACCCCGTCACGCTATTTGCCTGCTACCAGTAGCGTGCAGCCGACCAGCAGCCAGATTGACCAAGTCAGCTACAGCTTGGGCTATTTGATGGCAAACGGTAACAAGGATGTTGTGGATGACTTGGTGCTAGACGCGTTTTTTCAAGGCTTTCGTGATGCCTATCAAGACCGCGACGCAACGCTTGGCAAAGACCAAATGCAGCGCGTGTTGTTAGCCTACCAAAAACGCAAAGAAATCGAATACGCCAAACAAATTGAGGCCACCGCCGCCGACAACGCCCAACAAGCCGAACAGTTTTTGCGTGACAACGCCAAACAAGCAGGCGTGCGCACCACCGCTTCAGGGCTACAATACCAAGTACTCAAAGCAGGCACAGGCGCGCGCCCAACTGCCAGCGACAGCGTCAAGGTGCATTATGAAGGCAAACTGATTGACGGCACGGTATTTGACAGCTCATACAGACGCGGTGAGCCTGTCACCTTTGCGCTTGACCAAGTCATTGCCGGTTGGCGTGAGGGTTTGCCGCTGATGCAGGTGGGGGCTAAATACCGCTTGTTTGTTCCGCCTGCGCTGGGCTATGGCGCGGCAGGCAATGCCGAAATCGAACCCAACAGCGTGTTGATTTTTGATATTGAACTGCTGGCCATCAATCCCAAAACAGCGGCAAAAGATAGTAATTAAATCAACCACTTGGCGTATGATTGACTTCCTCCACTCCCTTTGGGGGAGGGGGAAGCCAAGGTATGCTAAAGCTTAAAGCCGTTTGATTTAAAGCGCTTTTTTTAACACCTTGGAATTGCGTCCGCTGTCATAGCTTGCCAAACGCTTGGCAGGCAGTTGGTCGGCAGGCACTTCAACAAACCCTTGCTCAACAAACCAATGCGCCGTGCGCGTGGTCAGCACAAACAACGTATTGATACCGTGGCTACGCGCTTGCTGCTCCAAAAACGTCACCAAATCTGCGCCACGATTGCCCTTGCGGTAATTGGGGTGCACTGCCACACAGGCGACCTCGGCAGCATCATCTGATAATGGATACAACGCCGCGCAGCCAAGTACCATGCCGTCGCGCTCAATCACGCTAAAATACTCAAGCTCACTTTCTAGCCGCTCACGCGAACGCCGTACCAAAATGCCTTGCTCCTCTAGCGGCTCAAGCAATTCAATCAAACCCACCACATCATCAATATCTGCGCGGCGAATTTCTTCATACGGATCGTGCGAAATCAGCGTGCCTGAGCCATCACGGGTGAATAACTCCTCAAGCAGCGCACCGTCTTTGGCGTATGAAATAATATGCGTGCGGTGGATGCCGTGCTGACACGCCTCACTTGCCGCTTGCAAAAACCGCCCAACCTCACTATCTAACGGCGTATCACGCAAATAGCGCGTGACCTCATGCGGAATCATTTCTTTAAGCAGCTGCCCTTTGGCATTGGTGATGCCTGTGCGCTCACCCAAAAAAATCAGCTTATCCGCTTGCAGGCAAATTGCCGCTTGTAGCGCGACGTCTTCTGCCAGTAGGTTAAACACCTCACCCGTGGCAGAGTAACCCATCGAGCCCAAAATCACCACGTGGTTATGCTGCAAATTGTTGCGAATTGCCTCGGCATCAATCGCGCGCACCTCACCTGTAAACTGATAATCCACGCCATCGCGCACACCGTACGGACGCGCGGTGACAAAATTGCCTGACACCGCATCAATGCGTGAACCATACATTGGTGAATTTGCCAGACCCATCGACAGCTGTGCCTCGATTTGTAAGCGAATTGAGCCAACCGCTTGCAAAATCGCAGGCATGGCGGCAGGTGGTGTGACGCGTACATCATTGACCGTCGGCGCGTCAATGGCTTGTTGGCGCAAGTTGGCATCAATTTGCGGCCGCGCGCCATGCACCAACACCAGCTTAATGCCCAAACTGTGCAGCAATGCCAAGTCATGAATCAGATTGCTAAAATTGTCATGCTGTACCGCCTCACCATTGAACATGATGACAAACGTCTTGCCGCGGTGGGTGTTGATATACGGCGCAAAATTGCGAAACCACGTCACATACGCAGGCGTGCTGCTGCGCTCATCGGTTGGATTATCGGGCAAATCAATCATGGCATGATAGGCAGGTTCGGTACGGTTGGGGGTGAGCGCATCGGTTGGGTGAGATGGTGATATCATGGCAATCAAACTAATTAACGATAGGTTATGGAGGCTATGGGCGATAAAATAACGCTGACCCATCAACGGTCAGCACACGGCAACGCAGCATAAAATACATGAATTTTCCATAGTAGGCGAATTAAACCATAAAGTAAATAAGCGTTTGCCAAATTTGTGCCGTGGTTTTTAACAATCAGCCTGACTTGACTGTGGTGATTTGGTAACGCAAGCGGCCAGCAGACGGGCAATAGGTGTGTTTGGGCGCAAAGTTTGCTATGCTAAGCGCACACTGATGGTTTGCTTGTTTGGTTTGTCTCAACCGATGTCACGGGCGTAACCAACACGCAACGGATGAATATTGAATATTTAGTCCCAAATCAATAACTAGAGGAATGACCCCATGTTGAAAACCACTGCCAAACTTGCCGCGCTACTTGGCGCAGGCGTGCTATCAAGCCAAGCGTTTGCCGTGCTACCGACCTTGACCGCTGACCCCAACGCAACCGCCAACAACACGAACGCGTACAACGCTTATCAGGCAGGTAGCTACAATACCAATACCACCGCCGCCCAGCCTGTACTGGTTAGCCCACAATTAACCAACCTAATCACAGGCAACCAGAGCGTACCACGCGCACCTGCCGCCAACAATGCAGCCTTAACCAGCCGCGTGTTGGTGTCTGTCGTTGGGCGTGACGCGACAGGGCAAGAAGCGCTAAGCCCCATCACCCCACAAACTCAGGTAGCAAGCGGCAATGTGCTTGAGTATCGCGGTTACATCACCAATCAAGGCAGCGAGCGTGTGCGCAACATGAAAGTCACCTTTGATATCCCTGCCAACATGGAACTGATCAGCCAAGCGGATCTTGAGCCTGCGCGCGTCCGCGGTAGTGTCGATGGGGTGAATTTTCAGTACATGCCACTAAAAATGAATGTCGGCGGTGTGTTACAAGACGTGCCGATGTCACAATATCGCGCGGTGCAATGGGACGTACCGGGGCTGGGCTTGAACGAGGTGGCGATGGTCAAATACCGCCTACGGGTCAAATAATCTGACCAATACATGGCACAAATAAAAAACCGTCTGTGATAATCGACGGTTTGTTTGATTGACTGCCGAACCATCAGCGTTGTGGCATCGGCGGCCGCGCAGGTGGGGTAGTGCGAGTTTGCGCTGATAATTGTTGTAACAATGTTGGCAGGGCGCGTTTGGCCGCAGCCTCGCCTGCCCGAATTGCCGCGGCTTTGGCGTGTAAGTTTGCCGTGCCGATGGCGCGCACATCAGGGCGAATGACCACGTCCGCCAATGCCAACTCCGCCGAATCCTTGATAGGCGTTGCACCAAGCGCGGCATCAAGCTGTGTCCAAAAATCTCGTGGCTTGCTTACAAAGGTGGCGGCTTGATCTGTCGGTGCAAACACATCCACCGCAATAATGAGACGCGCGCCTGTATCTTTGGCGGTTTGCACAGGTACAAGGCTAACCATACCGCCATCAAGGTAACGGCGGTTGTTGATCCGTGGCGCGATAAACACGCCATACACGCTGCTTGATGCGCGTACCGCAAGCCCCGTATCGCCTTGGCTCAATTCGACCTTGCGCTTGTCGATGGCATCGGTTGCTATGCTGATAAATCGTATCGGTAGCCGCTCAATCGGGCGGTGACCTACTTGCGCGTTGATCCAGTTTTGTAGGCGCACACCTTCGATAAAGCCTTGTTTACTCAAGGTGAAGTCCAGCAATTCATCGTCACGCACACTCAGCGCGATTTGTTCAAGCTGTGCGGCAGATTTGCCACTGGCGTACAGGCTACCGACCACCGCACCCATGCTTGTACCAACAATTACATCAGGTTTGATGCCGTGACTTTCTAGCACGTTAAGCACACCGATATGGGCAAAGCCCTTAGCACCGCCGCCGCCCAACACCAGTGCCAGTTGCGGCGTGGCAGGTAGGGTTGGGCGAGGCGTAGGTATAGGCGTGGCCTGACAGCCGACCAAGTCAGCGGCTAACGCGCCTGATACAGTGATGCCAAATAATTGCAGCAATTCTCGGCGGTTTAATGGCATAAAAACCCTCAAAAATGGTATAAATCGGCGTTAGCATAGGCGTTTTTTGGCCAAAAAGCAAAACCTGCGCTAGGGCAACAGGCGGCTAGTTTTTTGTCCTTTAGCCGGCCAATCACCGCCGAAACCCCGCGTTGGTGCGTTTGAACTGTGCTATAATCAAAAGTTATCAATACGCTAGATTGTTTAAATACAACCAAAGGACAATGACCCCGACCGATTCTCCCGATGTGCTCAACATGCCTGTCACCGCGCTGGCAGGCGTGGGTAGCCACATTGCCAACCAACTGGCGCAGCTTGATATCACGCGCGTGTTTGATTTGTTGCTGCATTTACCGCGCGACTATGAAGACCGCAGCCGTATCATACCCATGCGCGAGCTGGTTGCAGGGCAATCGGCGTTGGTGCAAGGCGTGATCACCTACGTCAATGCCAAGCGCAGTGGCATGAGCGTGACGCTCAAAGACGATACGGGGCAGGTGACGCTGCGTTTTTATCATCTGTATCGCGGTTTACAAGAAACTATGGTTGCAGGGCAGATCTTGCGTGTGTTTGGCGAGGTGGCGATCAATAAATACGGTACCCAAATTAGCCATCCTGAATACGAGGTCATCACCGACCACAAACCACCTGCCGCCAGCGGTCTGATACCGATTTATCCAACCGTCAAGCAGCTACAGCAAAATAAGTTGCGCAGTCTGATTAACGTTGCCTTGCGCAGCGTCCAGCAACATCAGCAGCACGGCGCGCCCGAGAGCCTGCACCCTGCTGACTGGCAAGCCGTCGCGCCCATCATTGCCCAGCAGTTGCCGTTGTTGGCAGGCGTGACCGAGATTGCCAACCCGTTTGCCGAGTTTAACCTTTTGACGGCGTTGAGCTTTATTCATCGTCCGCCGATTTATACCGATTTGACCCAGCAGCAGCGGCTACTCAACGCGCTCAAAGAACGCCGCCACCCCACCTGCCAACGGCTGATTTTAGAAGAAATGTTGGCGCACCAGTTGGGGCTGATGTATCGTAAGCAACAGCTGCACCAGTACAAAGCACCGCGCTGTCAAACTATTAGCCCGTTGGCAGAACGCTTACTTGCCAGTTTGCCGTTTAGCCTGACACGGGCGCAGCAGCGCGTGGTCAGCGAGATTGTCCGCGATTTGGCGCAGTCTGTGCCGATGTTGCGTTTGGTGCAAGGCGATGTGGGCGCAGGCAAGACGTTGGTCGCAGCGTTGGCAGCGTGTTACGCGCTAGATAGCGGTTGGCAAGTTGCGCTGATGGCACCGACCGAAATTTTAGCCGAGCAGCATCTGCACAATTTTGAGCGTTGGTTTACGCCGCTTGGCATCAACGTGGGCTGGCTGGCTGGCAAACAAACCGCCAAACAACGCGCCCACATGCTGCAAGCCGTTGCCGATAATGACGTGCAAATCGTCATTGGCACGCATGCGATTTTTCAAGAACAAGTCAGCTTTGCCAAGTTAGGCTTAGCGATTATCGATGAGCAGCACCGTTTTGGCGTTGAGCAGCGCGTCGCCCTACTCAACAAAGGTCTAGCGCATACCACACCGCACCAACTGATGATGACCGCCACACCGATTCCACGTACCTTGGCGATGAGCGCGTTTGGCGACATGGACACATCTGTGATTGATGAATTACCGCCCAACCGCACACCCATCACCACCGTGACCGTCAGCCGTGACCGCCGTGATGAGGTCATTGAGCGTATTGCGGTAAACTGCCAAGCAGGCAAGCAAGCGTATTGGGTCTGTCCGCTGGTTGAGGAATCAACCGCACTGGACGCACAAGCCGCCGAAGCCACGTTTGCCGATTTGGCTGACCGCCTCAACATCCCCATTGGGCTGGTGCATGGCAAGATGCGTCCTGCCCAAAAACAAGCCGTCATGCAAGACTTCAAAGACGGCAAAACCGCGCTACTGGTCGCCACCACCGTGATTGAAGTGGGTGTCGATGTGCCCAACGCCTCACTGATGGTGATTGAAAATGCCGAGCGCCTTGGCTTGTCACAGCTGCACCAGCTGCGCGGACGCGTTGGACGCGGCAGCGAAAAAAGCTACTGCGTGCTGCTTTACCAAACGCCCCTATCTGCCACAGGTGTCGAACGCTTAAACGTCTTGCGCGACAGCAGTGACGGCTTTGTCATCGCCCAAAAAGACTTGGCACTACGCGGCGCAGGCGAGCTACTTGGCAAACGCCAAGCAGGGCATTTGGGCTACTATATCAGCGACTTGGCGCGTGACGAGGTGCTGCTGGTCATGGCAAACGCCTTGGCGCGGCTGCTTATCGCTGACCCAACGCGCAAAGCCGATGTGCACCGCCTGATTGCACGCTGGACACCCAATGCCATCAAGTACATCAACGCCTAATCTTTGCCCATGATCTTGCACTGTGGTGGTTTATGATTAAATTAACTTAACCATTTGTTACTATTTCTCAGATTAAACCCTCCTAATTACCGACAAATGTACTAGGTTTTTAGCACAAAATTTTGCTATCTTAGTCAGTATCAGTACATAGGCTCAAATTTTTATAGAAGTACCAAGAAAATTTAAGCTTTTTTAAAGAAAATAAATGCAACCTTAATCAACAGGCAATAGCAGATGCTCATCAGCGACTGGTTATTCTGCTTAGCTTGATATGATTGGTAAATGATAGGGAGTTGGCTATGCCACAAACCAAATACGACATCAAAGTGGGCGACAAAGCAGCAGCTGATGAATTCGTCAAAAAAACCGAAACAGTGAAAGGCGTAAAATTCGTCAATGTATCGACCGATGGCAACATGGTGGTGGTGACTCATGGTGATGATTATGACGAAGCGGCGTTCAAGGCTGCCGCAGGTATCGCCTAACGCATTTTGGTGCAGCCGTACCAAAAAAACCGCTGTATCATTGGGCGGTTTTTTTATGACGGCTTGGACTGGGCAATGTGGGCTGGACAAACTGGTTTTAGCCAAAACTGCGTGGTGGTCTTTCACCAAATTGTCATGTTGCTGCTTTATGCTGGTAGCCAAAAAACCTTGTGTGTATTTGTTCGCTATTAGGAAGCCAGCATGACCCAGCACAACGACGACCACGAAACCAGCCCACTGCACAATTTTTTTAAACCCGATGCCGAAACACCGATGCTCAACCGCCGCCGCTTTTTGCAAGCGTCATCAATGACGGCCGCGGCAGGCGCGTCGCTGATGCTGGCAGGCTGTGACGACGATGACGACGACACCAGGATTGAAGCTGTGGGTGGCGACCGTGCGCGTGTCCAGTTTTTGCATGGTGTTGCCAGTGGCGACCCCCTAAGCGACCGCGTCATCATTTGGACGCGCGTTACTCCCGACAGCGCAGGCAGCTACCCTGTGCAATGGCAAGTGGCCGCCGATAGCCGTTTTAGCCAAATTGTGCAATCTGGCACAGCGATAGCCGATGGCGGGGCGGATTATACCGTCAAAGTCGATGCCACAGGTTTAAAACCTGCCACCACGTATTACTATCGCTTTATGGCAGACGGTGCGACCAGCCCGACAGGCACAACCAAAACCCTACCGACAGGCAGCGTGGCGCAAGTCAAACTTGCCGTGGTTAGCTGCTCAAACTTCCCTGCAGGCTACTTCCATGCTTATGCCGACATCGCCAGACAGCCGCTGGATGCCGTCATTCATTTGGGTGATTACATTTATGAATACGGGCGCACAACGACTGACAGCAACGGGCAAGCCGTGACCGCGTATGCCTCAGCGCATGCCGCTAAGCTTGGGCGCGAGGTCAGCCCTGCCACCGAGCTTTTGACGATTCGTGACTACCGTGAACGCTATGCGCAATACCGCAGCGACAAGGATTTGCAAGCCATGCACGCTGCCTTGCCGATGATTGCGGTGTGGGACGACCACGAAATTGCCAACGATGCCTACATGGATGGCGCAGAAAATCACCAACCCAATGAAGGCGATTGGAACACGCGCAAAATGGCTGCGATGAAGGCGTATCACGAGTGGTTGCCAACGCGCACAGGCGTGATGAACCAGATTTATCGCAGTTTTAACTTTGCTGACTTGGTCAGCTTGCACATGCTGGACACGCGTATCATCGGGCGCGACAAGCAGCTTGATTACAATGACTATATTGGGGTGGATGCCAGCGGCCAGCCTGTCTTTGATGGCAACAAATTTGTTACCGATTGGACAGCCGCCAATCGCCAGCTACTTGGCTTGGCGCAGCAAAACTGGCTATACAGCCAAATGCAGCAGTCAAACGCGACATGGCAAATGTTGGGTCAGCAAGTCGTCATTGGCAAAATGCGTATGCCGTCGCCTGTGCTGTTTAACTTGCTAAACCCCAAAGTTGGCGTGACTATCACGGATTATCTGGCAATGGCACAAAAAGCCAAACAAGCACCCAGCACACTCAGCGCGCAAGAGCAAGCCATATTAAACGCGCCTTATATCCCCTACAACCTTGATGCGTGGGACGGCTATGCAGTGGCGCAAGAAACGGTGTTTACCATGGCAAACAGGCTCAACAAAAATCTTGTGGTGCTATCGGGCGATACCCACAACGCATGGGCAAACAACCTTGTGACCAATGACGGCAAGCCTGCAGGGGTGGAGTTTGCTGTGCAGTCGGTGACCTCACCGGGGTTTGAGGCGTACTTACCTAGCGTACCGCCCGAGCAGCTTGCCACCGTGTTGCCGATGTTGGTGCAAGGCGGCACGCTCAAATGGTGCGATACCAGCCGCCGTGGTTATATGGTGGTCACCGCAACGCGCGAGCAATGCCAGTGCGATTGGGTGTTTGTCAGCGATATCCTAAAACCGACGTATAGCACCAATCTGGGTAAGACGCTGGCGGTCAAAGCAGGACAAATGCAGTTGGTCGGCTAACAATGCATATCACCCAGCAAAAACCGTCCGCCCGTGCTGGGGCAGGCGGTTTTTTGTTGCGTAAAAAAATCGCCACTTAACCAAGTGGCGATTGGTTTTTGCTGTCAGTATTGGCTCAAAAACAGCTTTACATGTTGGGATAGTTCGGGCCACCGCCGCCTTCGGGTGTCACCCATGTGATGTTTTGTGACGGGTCTTTGATGTCACAGGTTTTGCAGTGTACGCAGTTTTGCGCATTGATGACAAACTTGGCACTGTCTGCACCATCGGGCACAACTTCATATACCCCTGCAGGGCAGTAGCGCTGAGCTGGCTCAGCAAAGATTTTGAGGTTACGCGTAATTGGAATGGCAGGGTCGGTCAAGCGCAAGTGGCAAGGCTGGTCTTCGGCGTGATTGGTGTTGGAGATAAACACCGATGATAGCTTGTCAAACGTCAATTTGCCGTCTGGCTTGGGATACTCAGGCACAAAGGCGTGGTCAGCGCGTTCTAGTGCGGCATAATCGGGCGTGGTGTCGCGAATCGTCAATGGCATTTTGCCTTTAAAGATATTGGCATCTAGGAAGTTAAACGCGCCGCCCATCCATGTGCCCATGCGGTGCATCGCGCCTGCAAAGTTACGCGCTTGGTACATGTCTTCATGCAGCCATGAATTTTTGAACGCGTCTTCATAGCTGGCTACTTCATCGTGTGCACGCCCTGCGGCAATCGCGGCATAGACCGATTCAGCCGCCAACATGCCCGATTTAATCGCCGTGTGCGTGCCTTTGATTTTGGCAGGGTTCAAAAAGCCTGCGTCATCGCCGACCAACACGCCACCAGGGAAATACAGTTTTGGCAGGGCATTGAGACCGCCTTTTGCCAAGGCGCGCGCACCATAGGATAGACGCTTACCGCCTTGTAAAATGCTGCTGATGACGGGATGGGTTTTAAGGCGTTGCATTTCATCAAACGGTGACACATAGGGATTGGTGTACGACAAATCAACCACCAAACCAAACGACACTTGGTTATTTTCATCAAAATACAACCACCAACCGCCTGTGCTGCCTGTTTCAGAAAGCGGCCAGCCTGAACCGTGCATGACCACGCCAAGCTCATGCTTATCGGGCTCAACTTCCCATAGCTCTTTGAGCCCAATGCCATAATGCTGTGGGTCGCGCCCATCATCCAAACCAAACTGTTTGACCAAACGCTTGCCCAGATGGCCGCGGCAACCTTCGGCAAAAATCGTGTATTTTGCCAACAGCTCATAGCCAGGTTCAAAGCTTGATTTGGGTTTACCATCAGCAGCAACGCCCATGTCACCTGTGACGATACCACGCACCGAGCCGTCTTCGCCGTATAGCACCTCAGCGGCGGCAAAGCCTGGGAACATCATGACTTCCAGTTCCTCGGCTTGGGTAGCCAACCAGCGCACCAAATTGCCCAATGAGATGATATAGTTACCGTCATTGTGCATCAACGCAGGTACAATCTTGTTGGGTAGCTGGCGGTGTTTGGTCGCGTTTTTGAGCATATACACGCGGTCTTCTTTGGCCGCTACATGCACAGGCGCGCCTTTTTCTTTCCAATCGGGAATCAGCTCAGTCAGCGCGCGCGGCTCCATGACCGCGCCCGATAGGATATGCGCGCCGAATTCTGAGCCTTTTTCGACCACGCACACGCTAAACTCGTCATTGCCTGCCTCGATGGCAAGCTGGCGCAGGCGAATGGCCGCCGACAGACCTGACGGGCCGCCGCCGACGATGACCACGTCGAATTCCATTTGTTCACGTTCGATGGGTTGCACGGTGTCCGTGCTAGCGTCTGCTGACATGGCTACTCCTTAGCAAAAATTGGCTGAATGACAACGTTCCATTCAAAAAGTTAAGCAAACAGATACAAGATAAACGCGTTGGCAGGGCAATATCGGCACAAAATACAACAAAATCTTAGCCCTTTTCAAACGTTTAGCCCTCTAAATTGCCCCATTATAGCCTAAAAAAATCCATTGCCATATAGCCAAACTTTGCGCACACGGGTCTATGACCAGTCAGTCATTTTTTATCCGATAAAAATTGGCGGTTTTTGGTGATAGACCAAGCGGTGGCTTATAATTTTTTACGCATTGATAAAGCATTGCTACGCGCAAGCCAAATAAAAGCCGCTATGATAACCACAGCAACTGACATGACAGCACAAGGAATGATGATGAACAGCACGACCGCCACCCAAACACACACCGCCAGTCTAGACAACCTCAGCCAGCAACTACTGACAGATGATGACGCAAACCGCCAACCGATACCGCCGCTAGAAACCTGGCAACCCAAATTTTGCGGCGCAATGGATTTGGTCATCAAAGCCAATGGCGAGTGGTGGCATGAGGGGCGCAAAATTGCGCGCGATGCCATGGTGACGCTATTTAGCCGCGTGTTGTGGGCAGAAGTCGATGATGCAGGTGCGGTGACGTATTTTTTAAAAACCCCTGTTGAAAAACTGCAAATCACTGTCGAAGACGCGCCGCTACTGGTCACGCAATACGATTATATCGAACAAAACGGCAAACGCGTGCTGCAACTGACCACCGCGCAAGGTGAGCGCGTGACTGTGGATGCAGCGCATCCGCTGCAATTTGGCTTACCGTTTCATTTGGCACAACAACATGCCGATGCCGACGCGACAAACACCAAAACTTGCAACGAGCAAGCCGAGCAGCCGTACGTTAAGGTGCGCCAAAATGGCGATTCGGCAATTTGGGCATTGGTGCACCGCAACGTGTTTTATCAGCTTGCCCATGCAGGTGAATTGGTCGAGCAGGGCAACGATGTGACCTTGCGCTTGCCAACTGGCGATACGGTGATTGAACTGACCATGCCGTATGATGGCATGGCTTAAGTGGTTAGTGCGCCAAGTTTTGCCTGCTAACATCCAACATTGATACCGTTTGGGCAAAAATTCATGGTTTTAGCCCAGTTTTTGCGCTAAGATAATTGGCTATTGGGGCAATGCGCCCTAAGCGTGTGTTTTAAGTCTGTGGTAAATCGTTTAAATTAAAGTGCGTGACGGCATGTGCCCATCCCAGCCAGTGTTTTATCCCGTCAATCAGCCGTGTGCCAATCCTGCCAATGCGCCGATTGGGGTGTTTGATTCGGGTGTCGGTGGGCTGTCGGTACTGGCGCACATCATGCAAGCCTTGCCGCATGAGCGTTACTTGTATTTGGCAGACACGCTGCATGTGCCGTATGGTGGGCGCAGCGCGGCGGATATCGAGCGTTTGACAATCAACGCGGTGCGTTGGCTGGTAGCAAAAGGCTGCAAACTGGTGGTGATTGCCTGCAACAGCGCGTCGGCGTATGGGCTGCAGGCGGTGCGCCAAGCGTTTGCCCATATACCCATCGTGGGGTTAGTGCCTGCCATCAAGCCTGCGGTGCTGGCAAGCCAAACGCGCCACATTGCCGTGCTTGCCACGCCTGCCACGCTCAATGGCGCATTGCTTAATACCGTGATTGCGCAAGTTGCGGCACCGCATGGGGTGACGGTGGGTAAATACAGCCTAGCCAGTTTGGTGCCGTGGGTAGAAGCAGGCATGCCAAGCGGACATGTGGCGGTGGGTGAGCTGGCACATTTGCTTGATACGCTGATTGCGCAGGCGGTGGATTATTTGGTATTGGGCTGTACGCATTATCCGTTTTTTGCCGATTATTTGCGCGCCCAGATTGCGGCCACAGACGCGCGCTTGACGCTGATAGATTCAGGCGGCGCGATTGCTCGGCGGGTTGCGTCGTTGCTGCAAACGGCAGATTTGCGCCGCTTACAGACGGATTTGCCTGCGCTGACGCTATGTGTCACGGGCGATGTTGCCCAAACTCAAACGGTGGCGACACGCTTGCTTATGCAGTACTTGCCGCCGCGTGCGGTTGCGTTTGGACACAGCGATTTGACGGCATGATTGTGTGCCGCGGTGTGGTTTGTGCCGTTTGTGTGTTGATGAAAATAAGCTAAAAGTACAAAACAAGCGAGAATTTAGGTGACCAGCCGACCTTATCATATCCATGTGTGTTTGGTGCGTAACGAGCAGCCTGCGCTTGAAAACGCGCTGCAAGACGCGCTGACCCCTTTGTATAACGTGACGTGGGATTTGATTGGCAGCCCCGAAAACGCCAACGCCTTTAGCCGTCGGCAAATCGATGCCAGTGACGCGGTGCTGTTTGTGCTGGGTGGGGATTATGGCACGCTAAGCCCCATGGGTATCAGCTATTTACACCTAAACTATCTGTACGCGCGCAACAAGCCATCGCCTGTGGTGGCGCTTTTGCGCAGTGCCGCGTCACTGTCCACCGTGTCACGTCAGCGGCTGGACTTAGCCAACCAAGTGCAAAAAGAACAGTACGAACGCACCGTGTTGTATCACGATGTTGAGCAGGCGATCGAGGCGTGTTTGCGTCTGGTCACAGCGTTGGTTGAGCAGCACACGCCGCATCCAGTTACCTTTAGCGCTGATAGTGTGCTTGCGCCGCCTGATAGCGCGTCAATGGCAGCGGTGTCACCGTTATTTCGTACGCCATGGAGCAAGCGCGACCGCACCAATGAGAACGTGCCGCCTGCCGCGCCACCTGCCACGGCGGCTAGACCAAAGCTGCATTTGGTGCTTGATGACACCGTATTGGTCAATTATTCGGCGCATGCTTATCAGCACGGCAATCTGCACGATATTACCGCGACGCATCTGCTTAGTTGGGGCGAGATGTTGGATATGATTGCGCTATTGCCCGTGCCATTTAGCACCGACATGCTGCAACGCGCGTTTAATGATTTGCTCAAAGCCCCTGCGCTGGCGGTGGTGGAGCGCACCATGCCCGACGCGCACGCGGTGTCACGTTGCCAAATCAACAGCTTAGATTTACAATGGATTAAACAGCAGCTCATTGATAGCGGTTGGATTTTGCCCCACAAAGACGCGCGCAGCACGCGCGAGCTGTGGCAGCTCAATCGCAATATGACCCTGCTCAACGATTATTAGGCTAAAAATTTTTTAAGGAGTATGTTACATGGCTAATCCAACCAATCCGCCAGACCGTGCTGAACTCAACCGCGAAATCAGCGAACTTGAAGATAGCATGCACGAGGCGCGTCAGTTTCGCACACTTGAAGAACAAGTCGCTGATATGAAACGGCGCGGCATCAACCCCAGTGAAAACTTCAAAAAATGGGACGATGACGAAGACGACGACTGGGGCAGCAATGCTTCGGGTGAAACCAAAAAAATCCAAATGGATGATGGCAAAGAGCCCACCCCACCACCGATTGTCTAAGGCTTCTGACAAAAAAACCTCAAACCGCGATGGCTTGAGGTTTTTTGATGGGCAAGCGTCACAAACGCTTAGCGCGACGGTACCAAAACCACGCCATTACCAGTATCAACGCGACGCATAATAACAGGGCGATTGTTGTTAGGCGCGCTGACCACTGGCGCGACGACGACAGGTTGGACGATGCGGTAGCCGTTTGGTTGGTTGTATGTGGTAGGTTGGCGGTACTGGCTAGGTTGGTTGGTTGGTTGCCTGACAAATGCACCCGATTGTCCGTTTTGTCCAACCAACTGGCGATACAGCTTCATGCCTGCGCGCCCGTCGGGATTCACACCTTGTTTGCGTTGGTAGTCTTGGATGGCATAGCGTGTCTTATCACCAATAATGCCGTCCGCGTTGCCGATGTCATAGCCCAAATTGAGCAAAGCTTGCTGAATTTCACGCGCTTGTCGGCGGCTGATACCAGGATCGTCGGTCGGCCATGGCGTGGCAAAGCCGACATTGCTGGTGCGATTTTGTCGAATCATATCTGACAAGTGTGCGATGGCAAGCGCATAGTTCTCTGACGCATTGTAGCTATAAAACGTGTCAAAGTTTTTGCCGACCAAAAACGCCGGCCCTTCAACCCCAGCAGGCAACAGCAGCCCCGCGCTGTCTAGGTCACTGGGCAGTGGGCGGCCATCGGGCAACGTCAAGCCTTGGCCGCGCCAGTAGCTTATCGGTTTTTTATCTTTGCGATTGCTGTTTGCCCAGTAGCCTGACGGCAATTTGACTTCATAGCCCCACGGCTCACCCGTGCGATAGCCTGATTTTGCCAAAAAGTTGGCGGTCGAGGCAAGCGCGTCGGCTTCGCTATTGACCAAATCTTTGCGCCCATCACCGTCAAAGTCTTGTGCCAAGCGCAAAAACGTTGAGGGCATAAACTGGGTTTGCCCAAACGCGCCTGCCCATGAACCTTTTAAGTCTTCGCGGCGGATGTCACCTTGCTGCAGGATTTTTAGCGCGTTGGCGTATTCGGTGCGAAAATAACTTTGCCGACGGTCAAAACATGACAACGTTGCCAATGATTCAATCAAGTCCTTTTTGCCCAAGGTTTTGCCAAAGTTTGACTCCACCCCCCACACGCCAAGCACGTGGTTGGCATCCACGCCATAGCGTTGCTCGATTTGGCGCAAGGTCGGCATTAGACGTTGCTTGGCGGCAACACCGTCTTGCGCGCGTTCATCATCAACCAACCCCGACAGATAATCCCAGACTTTTTTGTCAAACTCAGGCTGATAATTCAGCGATACCACCACACTGGGGTCAGGCGCGCTTGGGCGATAACGCTCAAACGTACTTGGCAACACAGCTGCAAACCCCGATGAATTTTTGAGCTTATTTAAGCATTGTTGAAACTCACCGTTGTCCAAATACGGCGGCTCAGGTGCGGCAAACGCCGACGCGCTGACCAAGCCTAAAACCATACCGCTTAAGCCAAATTTGAGGGATTTTTTTGCGCATCGTGCGTGTTGGTACACAGGCGTTGTCATGGTCAAACCTTTTATTTAATCGGGTAAAAAATTTATAGGGCACAAAATATCATGCAAAAAATAAGCACCTATCTTAACACAGACGGTGCCTATTACAAGCTTACAAGCCGTGACCAGATGACAAGCCGCCATCCCTGCATGGGTTATTGGCTGCGTTCGACCACAAAGCCGCTAAAATACTGCTTGAGCTTGGCAAGTTTGGGCGGAATGACAAAGTTACAGTAGCTTTGGCTGGGGTTTTTGGCGTAGTAGTCTTGGTGGTAGTCCTCGGCAATATGAAATTCTTGCGCAGGGTGCACCTCTGTGACCACACGAATGCCCATCTCATCGCGCAGTTGCCCAATCACGCGGTCAATGGTTGGTTTTTGTGCCGCCTCATCGGTATAAAAAATCACTGACGCGTACTGCCGCCCCACGTCATTGCCTTGGCGGTCTTGCGTGGTTGGGTCATGGGTGACAAAAAAGATATCCAATATCGTCTCAAGCCCGATGACGCTGTCATCAAATTCGACCGCGATAACCTCGATATGCCCTGTATCGCCGCCGCACACCGCGCGGTAGTTGGCGGTTGCCGCATCGCCGCCCATGTAGCCTGAGGTGACTTGCGTCACGCCTTTGACATGGCGAAACACCGACTCGGTGCACCAAAAACAGCCGCCACCTAAAATAATGGTTTGCATGATTGTTCCTTATAAATCCGTTATGTAACCGTCTATAACGCTGGATAAATGGGGACTATGCAGCTGATTTTAAAGGGGGTGTCACGTTGGCTCATGGTCCGTGATGGCAGCTAGCCTAGCCGATTTTTGTGCCAGCACACGGCAATTTGTCAGCCGCGCCCGTCAGCATTGCCGCAAGCATATTGTGTGATTTTGTTAATTTTTTTGTTTTTATTAAAACCTCTGAACCATAAAGCCACGGCTGGGCGATACAGAGGGGTGATATTGGCGCTATCATCACATCGACTACAAATAAATGGTTTATTCCACTATACAAATAAGGTTTTGTTGGTATAATCATGATTAAGAAAAATTTTAAGTCTTAAGTTGTCTTAAGATACCAAGCAAGACAAAAGTTTTGCCAAAACAAGGCTTTAAATAAAAAAGCTTTGCGCATAACTGGGCAAATACAAATAAAAATTTCAAACGAAAGTTGGGTAACCTTGGCCGTGACAGCAGGCGCGGTTGGGGTATAAACATGGGCATAAAAATAAGGCGTGCCGAAGACCGCGGGCAGTGTCACCAAAACGTAGGTTTAGTCAGTGATTAATGCGCGTTCGGCAGGCTGTGGTGTCAGTTATGAAAAAATCATCTTATGTGGTGCTGATTGTCGCCCTACTGGCGTTGGCAGCGCTGGCTATCTACATGAACCGCCAGCGCACCCAAGACGCAACGCCAACGGGTTTTGCGTCATCAAACGGGCGTTTACAGCTGCAAAAAATCGATGTCGCAAGCTTACGCGCAGGCCGAGTCAGCCAAGTGCTGGTTCATGAAGGCGATGCAGTCGAGCAAGGCACGCCGTTGGTCACGCTGTCATCCGATGAGCTAGACACCCAGTTACAGGCAGCACAAGCTGCCAAAGCCCAAGCTGAGGCTGCCAAGTCACGCGCACAAGGGGCTATTCGTCGGGCGATGAGCACACAAAAACGCGCCGAAGGTGGCTTTGCGCGCACCCAAGGCGGCGTCAGCCAAGCCGGTGCCGTCATTGCCGCCAAACAAGCGCAGCTACAAATCGCTAAAGACAACCTCAACAACACCATTGCCTTGCGCAAAGATGACTTGGTATCGGTGGCAGAATTGCAGCAACGCCAACAAGCCTATGAAGCCGCCAAAGCTGAAGTGCTCGCCGCGCAAGCCGCCAAAAACCAAGCATCGGCGGGCTCAACAGAAGCACAAGCTAGCATTGATGAGGCGCGGGCAGGCGTTGAAGAAGCCAAAGCCGCCATGGCAGAAGCGCAAGCAGGTATCGACCAAGCCCAATCACAAATCAACCGTGTTAAATCCATCCAGTCTGATTTGTACGTACGCGCGCCACAGGCTGGACGGGTTGAATACCGCATTGCCGAGGTCGGCAACGTCATTGCCGCAGGCAGCAAGGTTGTCACGCTGGTCGATCCAAGCGATGTGTATTTAGAAATCTTTTTGCCAACCGACAGCAGCAGTCAAGTGCAAATTGGCAGCCCTGCGCGGATTGTGTTGGACGGTATCAACGCCGTTTTTCCTGCCAAAGTCAGCTTTGTCGCCAACCAATCGCAGTTTACGCCCAAGTCGGTCGAAACCAAAAACGAGCGCGAAAAAATGATGTACCGCGTCAAGCTAAGCTTAGATCCCCAAATTGCCAAACGTTATCAAAATCTGCTCAAAGGCGGCATGACTGCCCAAGGCTATGTTCAGCTTGACCCTGCTGCCAACTGGCAAGAAGATTTGGCGGTTAAACTGCCAAACTACCCATCCAACGCGCAGCCCACACCCAGCCAAACCGCCAACCCAACGCCTGCTACCGCTTCAGCTGCCGACTAACGGCCTTAAGGAGCAGATGGCGATGAAACGGCTACAACCTTTTAACACGCGACAAGCGGCGGCTGATTTTTGTGTCCCTCAGTCGGATAACCTACCAGCAGCGGTGGTGGTACAAAACGTCTCACACCGCTATGGCAAACAAACCGAAGCGCTCAAAGATATCAGCGTCACCGTGCCTGCTGCCACCACCATCGGTCTTGTTGGGCCTGATGGCGTGGGCAAATCGACCTTGATGAGCCTGATTGCTGGCATGAAAAAAATCCAGACAGGCACCGTCCAAGTCCTTGGCAAGGACATGGGCAACAAGCGCGACCGTGAGCAACTGCTCAACAAAGTCGCCTTTATGCCGCAAGGGCTTGGGCATAACCTCTACCCAACGCTGTCGGTGATGGAAAACATCGATTTTCACGCGCGCCTGTTTAGCATTGACAAAACCGCGCGCCAAGCACGCATTGAGCGTTTGCTGGCCGCCACCGATTTGCTAAAATTCAAAGACCGCCCTGCAGGCAAGCTGTCGGGTGGGATGAAGCAAAAACTTAGCTTGTGCTGTGCGCTGGTGCATGACCCTGATTTGTTGATTTTGGATGAGCCCACCACAGGGGTAGATCCGTTGTCGCGCCAGCAGTTTTGGACATTGGTCAATACATTGCGCGGCGAAAACCCCAACATGACGGTGATGGTATCAACCGCTTATATTGATGAAGCGTCACAATTTGCCTACACCATTGCCATGAACGATGGCGAAATCCTCATCAGCGACACCACCGAAAACGTCGTCAAGCAGTACGCCAGCCAGCCACTAGACGCTGAAGGGCGACCCAACCTTGAGGAGGCCTACAACAGGCTCTTGCCCGAAAACAAACGCGGTGACAACAGCTTTAGCGTGCCACCGTTTGAGCCTGACCCAAGTTTACCGCCTGCCATTGAGGCAGAGGGCTTGACCAAACGTTTTGGTGATTTTGTCGCGGTCAATCACGTCAGCTTTAGCATTGCCCAAGGCGAGATTTTTGGCTTTTTGGGGTCAAACGGTTGTGGCAAATCCACCACCATGAAAATGCTGACGGGGCTGCTTGATGTCAGTGAGGGCACGGCGTATTTGCTTGGCGAGCCTGTGACAGGTGGCAGCATGGAAAACCGCCTCAAAGTCGGCTACATGTCGCAGGCATTTTCATTGTATGAAGAGCTGTCCGTCCGCGGCAACCTCAAGCTACACGCGCGGCTATACCGCATCCCCGAAAACGAGCAGACACGCTATATCGAACAGAGCCTTGCCGCGTTTGACTTGGCCGATGTGGCCGACAAACTGCCTGCCGATTTGCCGCTTGGCATACGTCAGCGTTTGCAACTGGCGGCGGCGTGTTTGCACCAGCCCAAGGTGCTGATTTTGGATGAGCCGACATCGGGCGTTGATCCTGCCGCGCGCGATATGTTTTGGAAAAAACTCGTCGCATTGTCGCGTGAGCAGCGCATTACGATTTTTGTTTCCACCCATTTTATGAGTGAGGCGCTACGTTGTGACCGTATCTCGCTGATGCATCAAGGCAATGTGTTGGCCGTGGGCAAACCGCGCGATCTACAAGCCCAAAAAGGTGCTGATACGTTTGAAGAAGCGTTTATCGCGTATTTGGTTGATGCCTCCGACGATGGCAAAAACACCAAACAAAACGCGCAAGCGGCTGCCGCCAACTCACCGCCAGCTGATGCCGCCAAGTCGCAAACCGCCGCCGCAAGCGAAAATCGCGAGCAACCCAACAAAAAACCGCTCAAACGGCGTCAAGGTCTGTGGGCATGGCTGGCATTGATGTGGGCATTTGCCAACCGTGAGGGCAAAGAGCTGCGCCGCGATAAAATTCGGCTGTCGTTTGCCTTGATCGGCCCTGTGGTGATTATGCTGACAGTGGCATATGCGGTGTCGTTTGACATCAACCACCTGAACATGGCGGTCATTGATTATGACCAATCCACCGAAAGCCGTGAGCTGATTGAATATTTTGATGGTTCGCCGTATTTTTCGGGCGTTGAGCGTTTGCAATCGAGTGAACAGGTGCAAACACGCCTCAAAAGCGGTGACGCCAAGCTGGTTTTGGAAATTCCCAGCCAGTTTGCGGCAGATATGAAGCAGTTTGACCGCCCCGAGATTAACTTTTATATCGATGGCAGTGCGCCATTTATCGCTGAGAACATCAAAGGCTATGTCACGGGGATTTTGCTGACGTATGCGCGTGATAAGGTGCGCCAATCAGGCTTGCCGATTGACTCACGCCCTGCCATCGTGATTGAGCCGCGGTTTTTGTATAACCAAGGTTTTGCCAGTATTTATGCCATTATCCCTGGTACGTTGATGTTGGCGTTGATTTTGATTCCTGCGATGATGACCGCGCTTGGTGTGGTGCGTGAAAAAGAGCTGGGCTCAATCACCAATTTATACACATCGCCTGCTTCAACGACGCAATTTTTGGTTGGCAAGCAGATTCCGTATATTTTGACGGCATTTGCCAGTTATTTTGTGTTGGTGTGGATTGCGATTGTTGTCATTGGCGTGCCTGTCAAGGGTTCGTTTGTTGGGCTGACGGTGGGCGCGCTGCTGCTGGTGTGCGCGGCAACGGCGTTTGGGCTGTGGATTTCATCGATGATGAAAACACAGGTGTCAGCGGTGTTTGCCACCGCGGTGGCGGCAATGATTCCTGCGCTGAATTTTTCAGGCTTTTTGTATCCGTTATCATCCATCACAGGCGTTAGCCGATTTGTGGGTGAGGCGTTTCCTGCCGCCTATTTTCAGCAAATCAGCCTTGGCGCGATTGCTAAGGGTTTGGGGATACAAAACTTTGCGCGAAATTATTTGATAATCCTTGGCTTTGGGGTGGTGTATGTTGTGCTTGCCAGTCTGTGTTTGCAAAAACAGGAGCAATGAGTATGCAGCGCGCTGATTTGTCCAAACCTGTGCCTGCCGCGCCCAAGCGCGTGCCGCCTGGTGCGTGGCAAGGGCTCAAAAACGTCATGACCTTGACCAGCAAGGAGTTTCAAACGCTGTTTAGTGATCCGATGGTGTTGTTGATTATCGCGTTTTTGTTCACGGTGTCGATTTATACCATCTCAACGGGGATTACCACCGAGGTCAATAACGCCACCGTGGCGGTGGTAAATCATGACCGATCGCCGATGAGTCGCTATTTGATTTCGACATTGCAGCCGCCAAGTTTTCAGCCGCCGATTGAGGTTGCCGATAGCCAGACCCTAAGTGATGGCTTTGATAAAGGCGAATATATTTTTGGTTTGGAGTTTCCTGAGGATTTTGAAAAAGACGCGCGCACAGGCAAGCACCCGAGCGTGCAGTTATCTGCCGACGCGACGGCGGTGTCACAAGCAGGCGTGGGCATGGTGTATATCCAAGAGATTTTTAACCAAGAAGCCTACAATTATCTAAAAAAAGACAGCCCACTTGAGCGCCTGCCTGTCAAAATCCAAACCAGTGTGTGGTTTAACCCCAACACCGCCAGCCATTGGTTTTTTGCGGTGACCAATATCGTCGGCTTTGTGTTTTTGCTGGCGATGATGCTGGTTGGTGCGGCCATTATTCGTGAAAAAGAACGCGGCACGATTGAGCATTTGTTGGTTATGCCTGTGACGGCCAACCAAATTGCACTGGCAAAAATCATCAGCAACGGCGTGGTGATCGCCAGTGCGGCATTGCTGTCGTTGATATTTGTCGTGCAAGGCTGGTTGGGCGTGCAGATTAATGGCTCGATTGCTTTATATATGCTTGGCACGTTGGTGTTTTTGTTTTCTGCCTCGGCCATGGGGATTATGTTTGCCACGCTTGCGCCGACGCTGCCGCAATTTGGCTTGTTGTCGCTGCCCGTGTATGTGATTTTGCGGCTGATATCAGGCGGTGATGCGCCGTTTGAGAGTATGCCTGTGTGGGTGCAAAGTATTTCGCAGTTTTCACCCGTCACCCAATACGCGCTGTTTAGCCATGCGGTGCTGTTTCGCAATGCCGATTTACACATCGTTGGGCATTATTTGGTTGAGATGACCGTTGCAGGGCTGATTTTTATGTTTTTTGCCTTGCGCCGTTTTCGCAGTATGTTGGATAAACAAGGCTAACGGTTTTTTGCCCGTTGGTAGCCGTATAGTGAATTATTTTGGACAATGATCATGACCCGTTCGCGCCCAATCCCAAACCCAGTAATAAGCCACCTGCCGTGCCGCGCATTGACGGGCGTGGTGCTAGCCAGTACGCTGATGGCAGGGCTTATCAGTGGCTGTCAAAACACGCCTGTCAAGTCACAATCGCAAGTCACTTTTCCGCAAACATTTGACTATGTGCTGCCGATGGGTGAGCAAAGCGATATCCGTGCGTGGTGGCAGCAGTTTCGTGACCCTGTGTTGTCGCGGCTGATTGAGGATGGTTTACAGCACGCGCCCGATGTTCGCCAAGCCAATGCACGGATTGATGAGGCGCGCGCCATTGCGCGTCTTGCCAATGCGGATAAAGGGCTGATGGTGGGTGCGTCGGGTGGGGCAACCGCGGCAACAGGCAGCGTTGATAATCCGCTGCCATCCAACGTGCGCCGTCCGTTGGGTATGCTTGGCGGTGATTGGGGCGATACCAACATCGACGTTGATGGACACAGCTACCATTTGGGCGTGTTGGCCAGTTGGGAGCCTGATTTTTTTGGTAAAAAACAAAGCGATGCCGATGCCGCAGGCTATGCTTATCTTGCCACCGCAGAAAAAAATCACGCCGCGCAGATGTTGGTGTCGGCAAAGATTGCGCAGGCGTACTTTGAAGCGCGTAGCAAAGAGCGGCAAGCGGCAGTGCTCAAGCGGACCGAGGCAGCATTGGTGGATTTGCGCCGCTATGCCAAGGCGCGGTTTGACTTGGGGCAAGGCACGCGCTATGACATTGATGACGTGGAAGTCAAGCTGCAAGGCATCCGCGCCAAACAAGCCAATTTGGCAGCCGAGCGCCAGGCCAACATCCGCCAAATCGCCGTATTAAGTGGTAAAACACCGCAAACGTTTGACATCCCCGTCAGCCGTGATAATGTATTTAAGCGGCTACCAAACGCGCCACGCGGCTATTATCCCAGCGATTTACTGACCCGCCGCCCCGATATCCGCGCCAAACAGGCGCAAGTCAATGCGCTGGCCGCCAAACACGGCAGTGCGGTGGCTGACCGCTACCCGCGTTTTGGGTTAGACTTTGGTGCTGTCACAGGCGGGCTGTCGATCAGCGACAACGGCTTGAGCAGCACGGGCGCGACCGTTGGGCTGGTCAATGCCACGGTATCGGTACCACTATTTACCAACGGGCGTATCAAGCTGAACATTGCAGCTGCTGACGCGCGTGTGCAAGCTGCAATGGCAGAGTATGACAAAACCTTGCTCAATGCTTTGGCAGAAGTGGATAACAGCGCCCAGCTGGATGCCGCGCTGCGCCGTCAGCACACGGATTTGCAAACAGGCGTACAAGCTGCCGAATTACAAGCCAGCCACGCCAAAAAGCTGTATAATTACGGGCGGCAAACCTTTGATAGTATGCCAAAGGCACGCATTACCGCACAAGAGTATGAGCAAAGCCTGATTCAAAATGAACTTGGGCAAGCGCTGAACTTAGTTGCCTTGTACAACGCGCTGGGCGGTGGTTGGCGTTAATGGCGGCAAAATAAGCTGCCAAGCGTTGGCTGTGTGCTGAGTTTGCCAGTTGCCCAACCCAAACTTTATTTAACATTCACGCGCCATGACCCATGATGCCACCCAAGCGGCAACCACCGCCGCCTCACGCTCTGCCCCGTCTTTTGCCACAAACGCTGCACAAGATACCATTTTTACCACACCACTGGATAAAAACGCACGCTTTAGCTTTGATGAGCAAGTGGTGGCGTGCTTTCCCGATATGATTCGGCGCAGTGTACCGGGCTATGGGCAAGTGCTGTCAATGCTGCCGATTTTTGCCCAGCGGCATTGCGCGTTTCGCCAGCGTAACGCCGCAGGTGACAAGGTCAGTCGGATTTATGATTTGGGCTGTTCGCTGGGGGCGGTGAGCTTTGCGCTGGCAGGCCATTTTGCGCCGTCGGATGTTGAGATACACGCTATTGACGTGTCAGCCCCGATGTGCCAACAAGCGCAAGCCTTGCTCACGGCGCATTATCCCAAGCATGATATCACGGTGACACTTGCCGATGTGCGCGATGTTGCGCTGTTGGCGTGTGATATGATTGTGCTTAATTTGACGCTACAGTTTTTGCCGCCTGAGTCACGCCACGCGCTGCTACAAAAGTGCTATGACGCGCTAGCCGACGGTGGGATTTTGCTTGTGACCGAAAAAACCCACTTGCTTGATGAGCAAGATGACGCGTGGCAGGTTGAGCGGTACTATGACTTTAAACGCGCCAACGGCTACAGCGAGTTGGAAATCAGCGGCAAACGCAACGCCCTTGAAAACGTGCTGATAACCGATACTTTGCCCATGCATCATGCGCGGCTGGCGGCGGTTGGGTTTAAGCGGCATCTGACGTGGTTTCAGTTTTTAAATTTTGCCTCTATCATCGCGTTTAAATAGCCAGCGCGTTTAAACCATCACCGTTTGGTCATTGATAAAAAAATCCATTGTCGTATGAGCTCCACCGCCTCTAGCATTACCCATGCCGAAACCGAATTGTATCTAACGCTATTGCAGCTAAGCGCAGCGTATCCAGCGCTGCAAGATTGGCTGGCACGGCTGCCAAGTTGGCTTGCGCATATCAAAGACAAAAGCCGCTATGCCCACGCGCCGCATTATGCGTCGTTAATCGCGCGCTTGCCTGCGGTGTTGCCAGATGACAACCGCGCGGTGGATTTGAACGCGCCTGCCGTGACGGTGACACTCGACTGGACAGCCGCCACGGCCAATGCGACAACCGCGCTGCTCAAACAGCTGATGCCATGGCGCAAAGGGCCGTTTTTGCTTGGTGCGCAGGGCGATGCCACGCGGCAGGTGTTCATCGACACCGAATGGCGCAGTGACTATAAATGGCAACGCGTCGCGCCCCATATCGGTGATTTGACCGACAAGCGCGTGTTGGATGTCGGCGGAGGTTCGGGCTATCACGGCTGGCGCATGACGGGTGCAGGCGCGGCAACGGTGGTGGTGATTGACCCGTCATGCCTGTTTTATCATCAGTTTATGGCATTGCGGCATTTTATTGGCGATGCCGACCGCAACCGCTATGGGCGGCTTGCCACGCATTTTATTCCTGTTGGGCTTGAGGCATTGCCAGCCAGCGGTTTGTTTCATACCGTGTTTAGCATGGGGGTGTTGTATCATCGCGCCGCGCCGTTTGAGTTTTTGGCCAAGCTTAAGGCACAGCTGGTCAAAGGCGGTGAGCTGGTGCTAGAAACCCTTGTCATCGACGGCGATGTCACGCGCGTGCTTGTGCCTAGCGACCGCTACGCGCAGATGAATAACGTGTATTTTATCCCATCGGTGGCCGCTTTGACGTTGTGGCTACAAAAAGCAGGCTTTGTCAATGTGCGCTGCGTCGATATCGATGAGACCACGACCGACGAGCAGCGCGCCACCGCGTGGATGACCTTTCATTCGCTCAAGGATTTTTTACATCCCGATGACATGCGTATGACCATCGAGGGCTACCCACGCCCCAAACGCGCGGTGATGCTGGCTACCAAGCCGTGATGCTGGCGGCAACTTGGCGTGGTGATATGCCAATACGCCCAAGCCGCTTACAGCGTGCGCCCAAAATACCACTCCATGATCATTTTGATGATAAAACCGATACAGCCTGCGCCCAATACCAAAAAAATCCAAAACGTACCCGAACGCCCTGCGTGGGATTTTTTGGCGATATCCCACATGATAAAAAACAAAAACGCGATGAAGGCAGGCACGACAATCCACATGCCAAATTCGGTGATTTTTTCGTTAGAAATCAACATCAACATGGTGTAAACCTTTTTTATACGGGCGAAATGTTGGCAGCGGTTGCCGATGACAGCGCGCCACGGGTCATGACAAATCGAACGGTATTATAAGCCAAAACGTGCGCACCGCTTGTTTTAGCAATGTAATTGCCGCCGTCTTTATGGGCGCGGCCAGTCAGCAAAGCAGATGAAAAAACCGCCAAAAATTGCTATATTAGGTGCAGATTGTTTAACCTTTAACTTTGTAACCACTTTGAGAGCGTCATGTCCGACCCAAGCCTGATTCAATCCGCCCTTGACCAAGCCGTTGCCACCTTACAAGCCGATGGACGTTTGCCTGCCGATTGGCAAAACCGCAGCACCATCAGCCGCACCAAAGACCGCGCGCATGGCGATTTTGCCAGTAATTTGGCGTTGGTTGCCGCCAAAGCCGCAGGGCAGCCGCCGCGCGTGTTGGCACAAGCCATCATCGATGCGTTGCCGCAAACGGCAGGTATTGCGCGTGTGGAGCTGGCAGGCGCAGGGTTTATCAATTTTTTCTTGGATGCTGACGCGCATTTTGCCGTGCTGGATGACATCATGCGTGAGCGCGGCGACTTTGGGACGAGCGATGAGTTTGCCGCGCACAAAGTTCAAGTCGAGTTTGTCTCTGCCAACCCCACCTCAAGCCTACACGTTGGCCATGGGCGCGGCGCGGCGTTTGGCATGAGCATTGCCAATCTGCTTGAGGCATTGGGCTACCAAGTGCAGCGTGAATACTACGTCAATGACGCAGGGCGGCAAATGGATATCTTGGCGACCAGTACGCTGCTGCGCTATTTGGCACTGTTTGACGCGCCTGTGGTGTTTCCCGTCAATGGCTATCAAGGTGATTATGTCACCCAGATTGCCAAAACCATCAAAAAACAGCACGGCGACGCGTATGCCATCGACTGGCAAGCCTTGAGCCAAGACGTGCCCGAGGATGCGGTGTTTCGCACGGCTGCCAATGGCGACAAACAACTGGTGTTAGGCGACAAAGAAGCGCACATCGACGGCTTAATCAGCAATGCCAAAGCGTTGCTGGGTGAAGGCTATGCGGTGTTTCATGATGCCGCGCTCAATAGCATCTTGGCTGATATCAAAGACGATTTGGCAGACTTTAGCGTGCGCTATGACGCATGGTTTAGCGAAAAATCGTTGCAAGATGCCATTGCACCGACGCTTGATGAGCTTGATAAGCGCGGTTATTTGTATGAGCAAGATGGCAACGTGTGGTTTCGCTCAACCGATTTTGGCGATGAAAAAGACCGCGTGGTGCGCCGTGCCAATGGTCAATACACCTATTTTGCCTCAGATATCGCCTATCACCGCAACAAGCTTGAGCGCGGCTTTGACACCATTATCGACGTGTGGGGCGCAGACCATCACGGCTATATCAAGCGCGTACAAGCGGCGTTATCGGCTCTTGGCTATGACGCGGCGCGCATGGTGGTGATTTTGGTGCAGTTTGTCACCCTTTGGCGCGGCGATGAGCAGGTGCAGATGTCATCGCGTTCGGGCGAATTTGTCACCTTGCGTGCGCTGCGTGAGGAAGTCGGCAATGACGCGGCGCGGTTTTATTATGTCGCGCGTAAGCCAGAACAGCACATGGATTTTGATCTTGAGCTGGCAAAATCGCAAAGCAAAGACAATGCCGTGTACTACATCCAATACGCCCATGCGCGCATCTGCCGTGTGCTTGAGCGGCTAGAGGAGCGTGGGCTTACGGTGGATGACGCGGCAGGCAAAGCCCACCAAGCCTTGCTGACTCAGCCGATTGAGCTTGAGCTGATGAACCGTTTGGCAAATTATCCTGCCACGTTGCGCCGCGCGGCCTTACAGTATGAGCCACACATTTTAACCAACTATCTAAAGGATTTGGCAAGCGCGTTTCATGGTTGGTACAATGACAATCGGATTTTGCCCAAAGACGGCGACACGCCCGACGCCGCTACGCTAAACCTCATGCAAGCGCGTTTGCGGCTGTCCAAAGCGGTGCGCCAAGTCATCCAAAACGGTTTGATTTTGCTGGGCTTGTCTGCGCCAACCAGCATGTAAGCGTTTGCAAAATATGTGCGCCTAGCTGACCCAAGGATTTTGCCATGCCCAAAAAAACCTCGTCCAAATTGCCGCCGATTGGGGGAAGAGCCAAACGCGGCGCGACTCCCAACACCTCGACCAACAGCGCGTCGTTGGTGGCAGCGATGTTGGTCGGTGTCATCTTGGCGCTTGGGTTGGTATTGCTGTTGTATCTGTGGAATCCATGGGGTAAGCATGAGGCGGACAGCGTCCAACCTGCGCCTGCTGGTACAGTGGCGCAAGCGGCAGCCAGCGCACCCGATGGGCAAATGACCGATTACCAGTTTTATGATTTGCTGCGTCAGCAACAAGTCAGCGGTATCCCCGACCAAGCCGTTCTTGCGTCAGGGCTGCCACCGACCGCCAAGCCCGACGCGGTGGTGACCGCGCCCACACCAGCCAGTGGCAGCGCCTCGACCCCTGCGCCTGTTACCACAACCGACAACCCGATGCAATCTGCCA
The DNA here is from genome assembly GCF_059264685.1 of Faucicola sp. SE7633. Taxonomy (NCBI): domain Bacteria; kingdom Pseudomonadati; phylum Pseudomonadota; class Gammaproteobacteria; order Moraxellales; family Moraxellaceae; genus Faucicola; species Faucicola sp. SE7633. The sequence continues at coordinate 44,879 of NZ_JCADBW010000008.1, forward strand.
CGGTGGCCGCGATAGAGCGCAACGGTTTGGATTACACGGGCGGCACGGCAGACACTGCCGCCGAGCAAGCCGCGCCAATAGATAGCACGGCGGCAGCACCCAACACGGCCAACAGCGACTTGACCAGCGCGACGACATACATTTTGCAAATCAACAGCTTTGACAATGCCAGCGATGCCGACCGCCGCCGCGTTGAAGTGCTCATGGCAGGGGTGGATGCCCAAATCGTCAAAAAACGCGACGCACAAGACCAAACCCTGTATCAAGTCATCTCACGCACCATGCCAACCGCTGAGCAAGCCGCACGCGCGCAGCGTCAGCTACAAAACAACGGCATTGACTCCATCATCGTTGAGCAGCGTCACCGTTAGCAGCGAATAGCGTCGCTAGTCGCCAAACAGTGCCAGTTGATCACAGTCATCGGGATTGACCAAGTTAGAATACGTCACCCCGACCAAGCGCACGGGCAGGGCTTGTGGGGTCTGATCGTACAGCCACGCCAGCCAGCCCTCAACCATCTGCGCTGAGGTCACAGGCGCGCTAAAGCTGTGTGAGCGCGTCAGTTGGCTAAAATCACTGTATTTGACCTTGATGGTCACGGTGTGGGCAAGTTTGTTTTTGCGCGTAAGCTGGCCAAACGCCTTGGTGTTTTCATGATTTAAAGCTTGTAAAATCAAAGCTTTATCGGTCAGATTGTGAACAAATGTACTCTCTGAGCCGACGGATTTGTGCACGCGCTCGCCTTTGACAGCGCGTGGGTCGTTGCCGTGGCTGATTTGGTGATAAAACTCACCGCGCTTGCCAAAACGCTGCTTGAGCACCGCGCTTGGCGTGTTACGCAAATCCAAGCCCGTATAGATGCCCATTTCGTGTAAAGTTTTGACCGTTGCTTTGCCGATGCCGTGAAATTTTTTGACAGGTAGGGCGGCGATAAAATCCAACGCTTGCTCGGGTGTGATGACCGCAATACCGTTGGGCTTGTTGATATCTGAGGCGATTTTTGCCAGCATTTTGTTGTACGACACGCCTGCCGACGCGGTCAAACCCGTTTGCGTCCAGATATCGCCGCGCAGCCGATTGGCAATGCGTGTTGCTGAACCTTGCTCAAACGGGCTTGCCGACACGTCCAAATACGCCTCGTCCAATGATAGCGGCTCAATACAATCGCTATACGCCTGCATCAGCGTACGAATTTGTTGGCTAATCGCGCGATACACCTCAAAGCGTGGGCGCACAAAGACCGCGTGTGGGCACAGCTGGCGCGCACGATAGCACGACATGGCAGAGCGTACACCAAATTGCCGCGCCTCATAGCTGGCGGTAGCAACCACGCCGCGCCCATTGGGGTCACCGCCAACGACGACGGGGAGCCCACGCCATGCAGGGTTGTCGCGCTGCTCGACACTGGCATAAAATGCGTCCATGTCGATGTGGATAATTTTTTGTACCATGTTAAAATTTGATTGCCAAATCAATGACATAAAATATGTGGCATCAAAACAGCCATCAACCGCCATTATAAAGGCGGTATCGGCAAAAATCCACGACGACGGGCAAACGTTTATCTTCCGTTGCCGTAAACCTGCGACTTTAGGCGGTGGATATAAGGCAACTTAAGTAGCTATGCTTACACACGATAAGATACTAAATATGTTAAAATAAACCCATGAAAACACTCAAGTTACGCATACGAGATAAACACACAGACCAACTTAACCGCCTAAGTGGTTCGGTCAATTTCGTGTGGAACTACATCAATGACTTGAGTTACAAGCACCTACAAAAAACAGGCAAATTCTTTTCAGCCTATGACCTAAACGAATATACCAAAGGTAGCGGCGAATTCCTTGGCTTACACTCGCAAACCATCCAAGCCATCAACGAAACCCATGCCAAAAGCCGAAAGCAATGCAAAAAAGCTAAACTATCATGGCGAACCAACAACCCAAACTCAAAACGTCAATCACTCGGTTGGCTACCATTTAAACAATCCGCCATCAAACACATTGCCACCCACCAAACAGGCAAAAAGGGCTTAAAATCGACGTTACAATTAAGCCTAGCCAAAGGGCAAAAGCTACTGATAGACGTATGGGACAGCTACAATCTATCGCTGTATCAAATCAACACCCTTGAGGTCGTCCAAGACAGCCGTAACCGATGGTATGCCTGTATCACCGTCAAAGAATACCCTAAAACACAATGCGGAGCAGATAGTATCGGTATTGACTTAGGGCTTAAAGACAGTGCCACCACCTCAAAAGGTGATAAACTGCAAATCAAACAGACCCAAGCATGGGCTAAAAAATTAGCCACCGCCCAACGAGCAAAAAACAAACAGCGTGTTAAGGCTATCCATGCCAAAATCAAAAATACACGCCAAGACCTCATCCACAAATTCACCACCCGATTAGTCAAAGATAACGCGCTAATCGTGGTTGGTGACGTTAAAACCACCCAATTTAACAGCAAAAAAGGCAAACTAGCCAAATCGGTTTACGATGCAGGTTGGTTTGAACTCAAACGACAACTGACCTACAAATGCGAGAACGCAGGTTGCCGTTTTGAAATCGTCAATGAGAAATACACTACCCAAACTTGTTCGTGCTGTGGCGATACGTCCAGTAGTCCGAAAGGTAGAGCAGGTTTGCGAATAAGAGATGAGAACGGATAAGCAAAGCACTGCTTTGCCCGTTCGCAAGACAAGAGCTATGCTCGCAGTAGACTTGTGCGAAGTGTGGCACACGGCATGATAGAGATATCAATGCTAGTAAGAACATTCTTGCGGTCGGGCTTGACCGTCTGGGAGCAGGAATCCCCTCACTTTAGGGAGGGGAGGAAGTCAAAAAATGCCAGTCAAAAGTATAGATTGACGAGTCATGCGCAAGTTTTTACAATTCAGCATTGGTTTGGCGGTGTAGTGGTTTTATGCCCGATTTTGTTTAGCAACGGTTCATCAGCGATAGTGAGTGCCATGACATCCAAATTTCGTTTTATCCGACAATCGTTGCCGCACGCACGCAAAGGCAGTGCACAGGCGTTGCAGGTCGCGCTATATGCCGCGTTGGGGTGTGGCATCGCCCAACCTGCGTGTGCCGATGATTTGGCCAAGACCGCCAATGCCACCTCCAACGCCCCAACCGCGCTAAGCACAGATAAGCTAAACCCCGACGCGACACCGACCGACACGCCACCTGTTATCACCGCGCCACCAAGTCCGCAGCCTGTCGATATCGCCCAAGTGCCTGCCGTTGAGTATTCCGCGCAAAACTTTGACAAAGTCATTAACAATGGCGTGCCGTTTCCGCCAAGTGTGGAAGTCAATGTCCCCAGCTACTTGACGCTTAGCCAAGCGCAGGCGTATTTGGTGCAAGTATCACCCAAAGTTGCCGCCGATAACGCCAACATCGTCAGCAATGCCTTACGCGCCGACTCCACGCGCAACCTCAACAAGCCTGTGGTATTCATCGGCGCAACCGCCGCCCACGCCCATGTCGATGTGGATATTGATACCAAAGATTTTAAAAACGACGTGCGCACGGATTTGGGCAATTTAGCCAATCCGCTGCCCGTGCCCTTACCCATTCCTGTGCCAACCCCAAGCGATATCGGCGGCTTGATTGATGACAGCGTGCCCAACAACACCTCACGCGACGTCAATCGCAACCTTGCCAACGCCAATGTTACGGTGCTGTGGTCAGCGTACAATGGCAATCGCACCCAATCGGTAACCGATTTGCTCAACGGCATGACCGACGAAAGCCGCGCCGATGCCAGCCTGTCACTTGATGAACAATACACCACGCTTGCCAAGCGTTATTTTCAGACCCAGCTTGCTATCATGGCGGCGTATTTGCGCAACCAAGCTTTGCGCGCTATCCAAGAAACCGACTACGCCGCCCAACGCTCGCTGGATGTCGGGCTGATTTCACGGGTAGACCGCCTAGAAGCCAAAAAAGCACTGGCTGATGCCGAATACGAAAATATCAAAGCATTAAACGATGCCCAGCTTGCCATGACCGCGCTGCAGCGTATGCTACGCACCCCGTATGCCGTGCGCCCAACCTCACCGTTGTTTGTCTCCACCAAGCCGCTACCGCCGCTGGCGTATTTTCAGCAGCAAGCCAAACAGCACCACCCTGCCTTTGCCAAAGTGGCGGCAAAATACCAACAAGCCCAAGCCTTGCACGCATTTAGCGAAGCCAACTATCGCCCAACCGTCACCGTATTTGGGCGCGCGCAAGCAGGCACTGAGGACAACTGGATTGCAGGTGTGGCTGCCAACTGGAAGCTGTGGGGCGGTATCGACCGCGATGCCAGCCGCCAATCAAGCCTTGCCAAGCTGCACCAAGCCGAATTTAGCCAAGTCGATGCCGCCGATAACATCATGTTGTTGGTTGAAAAAAACTGGCAAAGCGTCAAAAACGCGCAGCAAAATTACATCGCACTCAACACCAACATTGAGCTTGCCAGTGAAATGCTACGCTTTCGCCGTTTGGGCTTTCAAGAAGGTGTGAATACCGCCGTTGAAGTCATGCAAGCTGAGGCCAATTTGCAAAAGGCAAAAACCGAACAAGCAAAAGCTGCCAACGACTACGTGCAAGCACTGGCGGATCTGATGCAAAGCTGTGGCACACCGCTGGCGTTTAATCAATACATGCAAAGCGCGGACATTAAGCTGCCTGCAATTTATTTTGAGCAGCGCGCCAGCTAATATGAGCCGTACTTTAATTTAAAAAGTTGTAAAAAAACTGATAACCAACCGTTGAGACCAACAGGCAACCTATGGCAAACCCCAACGACCCCACCTCACACGACGCGCCACGCCTCGACGCGAACACGGTAGAGCCGCAACAACCGCGCCATGTCGTTGTCACCACCACAACCACCACGGTGGAAGAAATCGACGAGCCGCTTGCACAAGCGTCAGCCGATCCAACACCGTCTGTTGCAGGCACTGTGCCGCCCATTGAACCGCCGCCTGCGCCACCTGCCCCTGCTTACGAACCACCTGCCAAAAAGCCCAGCAAGCTGCGCAGTCTGATTATCACCTTGATTTTGCTTAGTCTAATAGGTTTGGTGCTGTGGGGATTGTTCAAAGATAAAGCCGGAATCAGCACCGAGCCGACGACGCTACAAGGGCGTATCGAGGTTAGGCAAACGCCTGTAGCTGCCAAAGTGGCAGGGCGGATTAGCCAAATTTATGTCAAAGAAGGTGACAACATCACCATCGGCACACCGCTGATTGACATGGAAAGCCCTGAAATCAACGCCAAGCTAGAAGAAGCGCGCGCTGCCCGTGATGCGGCGCAAAGCCAACTTGATAAAGCCAAAAATGGGGCGCGACCGCAAGAAATCGAGATGGCGCGTTATCAGTACGAAGCGGCACAATCGGCAGCGGATTTGGCAAAGACCACCTTTGAGCGCGTCGATCGCCTTGCCAGCGAAGGCTTGATGTCGCGCCAAAAACGCGATGAGGCCTACACCAACTACCGCGCCAGCCAAGACAAAGCCAACGCCGCCAAAGCGCAATACGACCTTGCCAAAACAGGCGCGCGCAGTGAAGATATCGAAGGTGCTGCCGCGCAGGTGCGCCAAGTTGAGGGCAAAATCAAAGAAGCCTTGGTTGCCAAAGACGAGGCTAACCTCAAAAGCCCGATTGCAGGCATTGTTGATGATGTCATTGCCAAACCGGGGCAAGTGGTTGGGCAAGGCGTACCGTTGGTGACCGTCGTTGATCCGACTGACCAATGGGTGGTGCTTAACGTCACCGAAAATAACCTTGGACGTTTTGCCGTCGGTAGCCAGTTTACGGGTAAAGTGCCTGCACTATCGACCGATGGGCAGCCATACACACAAGTGTTCAAGGTGTATTCAAGCTCGGTGTTGTCAGATTTTGCCACATGGCGACCAACCAACAGCAAAGACGGCTTTGATATGCGCACGTTTGAGATTCGCGCCCATCCGCAAAAGCCTGATAGCCGTTTGCGCCAAGGCATGACGGTGTTGGTCGAAATACCTGCCGACAACAACCAAACTGCTGCAAAATAAACGCAGCGTTCAACCTTTACAATGAGCACAATTAGATAATAGCGCATGCCTAGCCAAACCGTTCCGCCTGTCACCAACACACAGCCCAACCAACGCGGTGGGCTGTTTGCTGCGTTTTGGCGCAGCGCGCGAGGTGAGATGGTGTTTTTGCAAAACAATCCGTGGGATTTTGCCGTGATGTTTTGGCTGCCCTTGCTGATTGTGTTTTTGGTTTGGTGGACCTTTAGCGCAGGTGCGCTGGTTGGTGTGCCTGTGGCGGTGATTGACCACAGCCACACCGCGCAATCTACCACCTTGATCCGCTACATTGATGCCACGCCCGAGGTCGATGTCGTCGCCGAATTGCCCGATGCCGCAGCCGCCAAACGTGCGATTGAACAGCGCACGGTGTACGGTGTGATTGAAATTCCGTACGATTTTGCCGACAACTTGCAAAGCGGCAGACCCACACGGCTTTTGCTCAATGTCAATGCCCAGTTTGGGACGCACTCAGGTATGGTGCAAAAAGGCGTGCGTACCGCTGTGGGCACGTTTTCGGCAGGGGCAGAAATCAAACGCCGTATTGCCCAAGGTGAAGACATCACCACCGTTCGTACTAGCTATTCACCCATTCAAACCCAAAGCATTGGCCTATTTAACACCGCCAACAACTACCAACAGTTTTTGTCCGTCACTACCATGCCTGCTTTGTTGCATATCTTGTCGATGGTGATTGGTGCGTCAGTCATTGGGCGTGAGCTGCGCGACAAAACGCTGGGGCAGTGGTATGCCAGTATCGGCGGTGACCCTGCCCATCCGACACTGTGGCGCGTTATGGCAGGGCTCAATGGCAAATTGATTTGGGCAATGTTGGCGTATACGCTGTGGGGGGCGGTGATTTTGACCCTTGATACGCGCATTTATCCTGTGCGTTTGGCATCGCTTGCGGTCACGTATGGCATATTTTTGTTGTTTATGATGGTGTCGTTTTGGCTTGGCGTGATTGTCACTGTTGGCACGTTTTCGTATCGACAAGGTTTGTCATTTACGGGTTTTATCTCCGCGCCGTCGTTTGCGTTTTCGGGCGTGACGTTTCCGTTCATCGCCATGAGCCCTGCCGCCCAACGCTGGGCAAATGCCTTGCCGCTGACGCATTATTTGCGCGTACAAACCCCGCAAATTCAAATGGGCGCGCCCCCAAGCTATGCCATCTCGGCGGCGTATGGCTTTATGTTGGCGGTTGCCATCACCTTGCTATTGTCGGCAGCTTTGACCAAAAAAGCCTTGCTAAAACCTGAAAAATGGGGGCAGCGCTGATGGCAAAACGGGTCGTGCGCGATGTGTGGGAGCGCAGTTTTTTGCGCCAAGTGCTGGCGGTGTGGCAAAGTGCGCTTGCCGATAAAGGCGTGATGACGATGCTGATTATCGCGCCAATTTTGTACGGCTTTTTTTATCCGTGGCCGTACAAAAATGAAGTCGTGCGCCATGTGCCTGTGGCGATTGTCGATTATGACCACTCAACGCTGTCAAACACCATGATTGGCTATGCCCAAGCCAATCCACGCCTTGATGCGCAGGTCGTCACCGACGAACGCCAAGCGCGTCAGCTGATGTGGCAAGGCAAAATCGCAGGCTATATGGTCATTGCGCCCAATTTGTTCCAAAACGTCAATTCAGGGCAAGCCGCCAAAGTCAGTATCTTGGCAAACGGTAACTATTTTTTGCTCAATAAACAAGTGCAAACGGGTTTCATGGAGGTTGCAGGTACGGTATCGGCAGGGGCAGAAATCAAACGCGCGGTTGCGCAGGGACAGGATATCAATGTTGCCAAAGCCAGTTTTTCGCCTGTCAATATCACCATCAACCCGTTATACAACGTCACTGAAGGCTATGGCAGTTATGTCGTACCGCCCGTGGCGATTTTGATTTTGCAGCAGATGTACTTGATGGGCACGGCAATGCTGGTTGGCACATGGGTCGAGCGCCAGACGTATCGCGCGCATTTTAAGACGTGGCTGGCGCGTGTGGTCGGCTTGTCATGTGTTGGGGTGATTTTGGGCTGTTTTTATTACGGTTGGGTATTTGCGCTCAATGATTATCCGCGCAACCAAAATTTGACAGGCTCGCTGCTTTTGTTGGCGGTGTTTTTTCCTGCGGTGACCTCGCTAGGCTGCTTGCTTGGGGTGTGGTTTGGTGAGCGTGAACGCGCCATGCAAATTTTGGTGGTCAGCTCCATGCCCATGCTATTTATCTCGGGTATTACGTGGCCAGAGGCCATGCTGCCCGAGCCGCTTCAATACGTGCGCTGGCTATTGCCAAGCACTTCGGGCATGAATGCCTCGGTCATGCTCAACCAAATGGGCGACCCACTGGGTGATACCACGACCTATTTTGCCGCGCTGATGATTATCACGTTGGTGTGCTTGCTGCTGCTGCAATGGTTTGCCAGTGAGGACTAGGGCAGGCAGATAGCCGTCGCTTTGCCAAATCCGCTCAGCCGCTATTTGAGCGGTTTTTTATCATTCGTTGCCGTAAACCTGCGACTTCAGGCGGTGGATATAAGGCAATTGTTAAATGCGATGAGTTTTGCTATACTCATCTCACTATATTCAATGTCTTACATTCCACAGTTAAGTTAAGACTAAATTGCGAGTACGCAGTAACTTAACTGGTAAGACGTTTCCAAACACACACTTAAGCTAATTCGTGTCTAAGACAATCCTAACGGTAGGATTAGCTTAAAATAAGAATCTAAGATGTACGGTGTGTCGTACGGGCGGTTGCCATTGTCTTAGGTTTGCGGTGGGGCTTCACCGTCTTGCAGAAGGAATCCCCTCACTTTAGGGAGGGGAGGAAGTCAATGGGTAGATTAACGCAAAAACGCTACGCAAATTTTACCAGTCTGTCGGCATTTTTTAATCAAATTAAATGATCACACGCTTGCAATGAGCCAAAGTACTAAAATATCGTATCGTGTTGATAAATTGTGCGTTATATTGATTAAAACTTGCCATGAAGACAGGAATTCACCATGCCCATCACTGCTCGTCGTGCTTTAGTGTCTGTGCTATTTGGCGCAAGCCTTGTTTTAACCAGTTGCCAAAAAGTCGATGCCCAACTTAGCCAAGCGCGGCAAGATAAACCTGCACGCATAAGCAAGCGCGACCTGCTGCCCAATGCCACGTTGGCAACCTTGCAACGCCTGCCACAAGCCAATCCATACCACAAAAACGCCGCCAACCCAACCCATGGCATTGATCCCAACAAGCCCACCGTGGTGAAGTTTTGGGCAAGTTGGTGTCCGCTGTGCCTAGCGACCTTGCAAGAAGCCAACGACTGGGCAAAGCAATACCCACAAATCAACGTCATCAGCGTGGTCAGCCCAGGTCAGCTCAATGAAAAATCCACGCAGGACTTTACCACATGGTACAAGGTGGTTGCCAAGGACTATCCTGATTTGTCCGTGCTGATGGACAGCGACGGCACGCTCATTCGCCAGTTTGGTATTCAAGTGTATCCCAATTTTGCGATTTTGGACAAACAAGGCAATCTGCTTAAGTTGGTCAAAGGCAACCTAACGCCCGTGCAAATGCAAGCATTGGCGGACAACGCAAGCAATGATTTTGCCGAGCTCAAAGCCATGAACGCCCGTGGCGCGGCGGTGACCGATCGCGCAGGCGCGAACCCACAAGCGCATGCACTGACCGCCCACCAAGCCAATGGCGTGTATTACCAAGCCGATGGCAAAACGCCGATTCGCACGCACACCATTTATCTGGCAGGCGGCTGTTTTTGGGGGCTTGAGGCGTATATGGAACGCGTGGAAGGCGTGGTGGATGCTGTGTCAGGCTATGCCAATGGCAAAGACACAGGCAGCGCGCCAAGCTACCAAGACGTGATTGCAGGTTCGGGACATGCCGAGACCGTCAAGGTCACCTATGACGCTGACAAAACCAACCTTGCCACCATTTTGGCGTATTACACGCGCGTCATCGACCCGACCAGCTTAAATAAACAAGGCAACGACCGTGGCGTGCAGTACCGCACGGGCATTTATTACACCGACCCTGCCGACAAGGCGGTGATTGACCAAACCTTAGCCGCGCTTGCCCAAACATACCGTCAGCCGATTGTGGTTGAAAGCCAACCGCTCAAAAACTTTTATCAAGCCGAGGACTACCACCAAGACTACCTAAGCAAGCACCCCAATGGCTATTGCCACATTGACATTCGCCTTGCCGAGCAAAAAATTCCCGTGATAGGGCACAAGGCGCAAAACCAGTCTCTTGCGCCGGCTGACAGCATCGCTGCCGCGCTTGACCCCAAACGCTATCAAGGCTACGACAAAAACCTCAAACAACGCCTCAGCCGCGCCCAGTATGACATCACCCAAAATGCCGCCACCGAGCGCGCATTTAGCCACGCCTATGACCACTTGTTTGACAAAGGGCTATATGTCGATGTGGTCAGCGGTGAGCCGTTGTTTTTGTCCACACACAAATACGACTCAGGCTGCGGCTGGCCAAGCTTTACCCAGCCGATTGCCCCACAAGTAATCACAACCGCAACCGACACCAGTTTTAACATGGTACGCACCGAGGTGCGCTCACGGGTCGCCCATTCGCACTTGGGGCATGTGTTTGATGACGGCCCACGTGATAAAGGCGGGCTGCGCTACTGTATCAACGGCGACGCGCTCAAATTCATTGCGCTTGCGCAAATGCCTGCCGCAGGCTACGGCGCGTTGGTGCCGCTTGTGCAGTAGGCTTACCCAAACTTGATTTTTGCTTGCCATGCACCCATTTTAATACCCATACGCGACGATGGTGTCGCTTAGGTTTTGCTTGAATTTAAGCACAAGGATTAGCACCATGCACAAAACCAATTCAGACGATGCGCGCTGGGATGCAATGGATGTCGCAGTCGAGCGCGGCACAGAGACAGGTATTGAAAAGATGATGTTAGAATTTGTCGAACAAGACGATGGCAAACTGGTCTTGCGTGCGGCTCACAGCGATGAAGCCCCCTTGGTTTGTATTGAATTTTCTGACGAAGTGCGCAAAATGCTGGGCGCAGATAGCAAATACATCGGGCAGCACATGATTCACGCAGCGATTCAAAGCTTTATGCAGCGGCAAGTGTCGCAGTGGCATGCCAATGTCTATGACGAAGAGCCAGCGCATTTTAGCTGATGGCATGATGACCAAAGGCTGGGCAGCGATGACAGCGCAAAACCCTAAGGCAAGCGTATGACAGTCACCACCACATTCAAGCTCACCGCCGCTGCGGCAGCGTTATTGCTGTTGCCACGGCGCAGCAGTCGGCAGGCAGGCAGTGTGCCGTCTGTGATACCGCCGTCCCATGCGCACGCGGCAAGCCCACCTAGCCGCCGCCAACGCGATAAACCCTATCACCCAACCACCAATCAGGATAGCATATGTCGGCAATGACCCCACAAGCTTGGCAAACATTGGGCAAATGGGCAAGTTTTGCGGTATTGCTTGCTGGCGCGAACGGGCAAACGTGGGCGCAGGATTTGTACTTTAACACCTATCGGCCACAAATAGGCAGCGCACTTGAGCACCCCGAGCGTTGCGGCAAGGCATGCCCTGACGTTGATTTTCAGCTGATTGACACAGGCAAGGCGTGGCTAGATAGCCGCGTCAATAAAGCCGTGATTGACGCGCTGTTTGTCGTTGGTGACGATACTGCCACCAAACGACAAGCGCAAGTGTTGCAAGCCATCGCCGCACCCACCCAAGCGCAGTATAAAGCCGCCATCAATGCCGCGATTGATAGCCTTGTGCGCGAAAATACCAACAACATCGAGGCGCGCGGTAATTGGCAAGATGGCGATATCGTGCCCGTCCAAGTCAGCGCCCTGCCGCACTACAACGGGCATCGCGGTAGCCTAGAGCTGGTTGAGGTCGATACCAACACCTATCTGGGCGGTGCGCATGGTGTCAGCAATATTCAGCATTATGTCTTTGATAGCGCGCGCGAGCGTGTGGTGACCTTGGATGATATTTTATTACCCAAACAACAACCGCGCTTAGAGGCGTTGGCACGCGCGGATTTTACCGCGCAGCTTAAGCGCGGCGACCTTGACCCTGTCAAGCATTTTAAAGACTGGAAATTTGCCTTGACCGACAACTACACGTGGACACGCGAGGGCTTGTTGCTGCAATACCAGCCGTATGAGCTGGCGTTTTATGCGTTTGGTGCGCCCAGTATTACCATCCCTTATGCCAAATTACAAGGCATTGTGCGCCCTGAGTATTTGTCCCATTAGACGGTTTTTCTAAAGCATGGAGCACCTTGTTAGCCAAAAGCCGTTGGACGTTGTCCCGACTGTGTTACCGTTGATTGACACCCACACGCACTTTGATGTGCCTGACTTTGACGCAGACCGCGCCAAGCAAAGCCGCTTGGCGTATGCCGCAGGTGTGCGTCATGTGGTGCTCATTGGCTTTTTGGCGCGGCGATTTGATGCCATGTTGGCTTGCCAAAATCAGCTGCAAACATTAGCCATTGCCGAGCCTGTGCCACAAGCGCACCTTGCGTTTGGCTTGCACCCTGCCTATATCCGCCAGCACGCGCCTAATGATATTGACACATTGGCGGCGTATTTGGATAAGTATCAAAGCCTTGCCATCGGTGAGATTGGGCTGGATACTTTTAGCGATGAGCTCAAAGCCCCCGAGCACTACGCCAAGCAGCGCCAACTGTTTGACGCGCAGCTAAGTTTGGCCGACCAGCACCGCTTGCCTGTGTTGCTGCACATTCGCCGCGCCCACGCCGATGCCATCGCTATGCTTAAAGCAACAAAATTTGCCCACGGTGGTATCGCGCATAGCTTTAGCGGTGGTATCCAAGAGGCCAAAGCCTTGGTGAATTTGGGCTTTAAAATCGGTGTGACGGGGCAAGTCACAAACCCAAATGCCAAAAAATTGCGCCGTGCTTTGGTTGATCTGGTGGCAGCGGTCGGGCTAGCTAGCCTTGTGATAGAAACCGATTGCCCCGATTTTACCCCATTGCCGTGCCATGCCACCCACGGGCGGCGCAACGTGCCTGCCAATTTGCCGTTTGTGTTGGCAGAGCTTGCTGGGTTGATTAACGTTGATAAAACGGTTTTAGCCAAGCATTTGTGGCACAACAGCCGCGCGGCACTGCAACATGATTTTGGCGAATTTGAGCCTATTTGAGGGGCTAGCCGATTTTGTGGCGCGTCATTTTTTGTTGTTTAGCCACGCCTGTTGCATCACAGCGGCTCAATTGACTTCCTCCCCTCCCTATCGTTCGGGGATTCCTTCTGCAAGACGGTGAAGCCCCACCGCAAACCTAAGACAATGGCAACCGCCCGTACGACACACCGTACATCTTAGGTTCTTATTTTAAGCTAATCCTACCGTTAGGATTGTCTTAGACACGAATTAGCTTAAGTGTGTGTTTGAAAACGTCTTACCAGTTAAGTTACTGCGTACTCGCAATTTAGTCTTAACTTAACTGTGGAATGTAAGACATTGAATATAGTAAGATGAGTATAGCAAAACTTATCGCATTTAACAATTGCCTTATATCCACCGCCTGAAGTCGCAGGTTTACGGCAACGAATGATAAAAGCATTTAACCCAACATACGAAACCAACCAAGTGACTGCCAATGACTGACACTGACCAATACCAACGCCGCTTTACGGGTACACAAACGCTCTACGGTGAGGCGCGTTTTGCCAAATTTGAACGCTTGCACGCGTATGTCATTGGGGTGGGCGGCGTGGGTTCATGGGTGGCAGAGGGCTTGGCGCGTACGGGCGTGGGTACGATAACGCTGATTGACTTGGATGTGTTGGTGGCCTCCAATGTCAATCGCCAGTTGCCTGCACTCGATAGCACATTTGGCGTGAGCAAAATCGAGGCAATGGCAACGCGCCTACGCCAAATCAATCCGCGCTTGACGCTGCATTTGGTTGATGATTTTTTGACGGCCGATAATGTCAAAGAGGTGCTGCCCAGCCGTGCAGAGGCGGCAGCAAAACAAGCAGCAGGTGAAGCGGTGCTGGTGCTTGATTGCGTCGATGATATTCACGCCAAACTTGCCATCGCGCTGCATTGTCGGTTTAACAAGCTAAAGCTTATCCTCTCAGGCGGAGCAGGCGGTAAGATTGACCCAACCGCCATCACAGTCAGTGATTTACGCGACACTTACCAAGACCCACTTTTGGCTAAGCTGCGCCAACGCCTGCGTGAGCATAATATCAACCGCGAGCTAAAAGAAAAATTTGGCTTGCGCTGTGTGTTTTCCAGTGAAGCGCCCAAATTTGACACGACCTGCCAAACGGGCGGTTTGCATTGCGGTGGCTATGGTTCGGCGGTGGCGGTGACCTCAGTGGTTGGTATGGTGATGGTGGCTGAAGGGCTCAAATTGGCAGCCAGTTAAGCACTGCAGGACGGCTAAGTTATGGATTGGTAGTTTTGTGTTGCAAAATGTAACCAAAATTTGCTTGCATTGGGTGCGATAGCTGTTAAGGTAAAAACGTCAAGTCAAGGGTTTGGCTTGGCGTTTTTGTGTTTGTGGTGGTTGTCTGTTTGGATTTTTTATATTTTAAGCCACTTATTGGCTGGCTGCGCGTCGGTGGTTTGGCTGTCGCGCTGTTGTGGGTATGTATTATTTCGATTGAAAATTGGTAATGATTTGGCGCATGGTTGATTATGGGTAATTTTGTTTTTTTACAAGTCGTTACGGCGGTGTGCGCGCTGTCGATTATCACGACGTTGTTTAATCGGCGGATTTTGGGCTTTCCGCCTGCGATTGGTGTGCCGATTGTGTCGGCGATTTTGGTGTTTATTTTGCAATGGAGCGTGAGCCTATTTGGCAACAACAGCTTTATTACGATTAATATTCATAACATCGAGGAGGCGGTACGGCGCATTGATTTTTATGATTTTTTAATCAATGGCGTGATTTGTTTTATTTTGACTGCGTCCGCGCTCAAATTTCGCGTGTCAGATCTCAAGCATTATTGGAAGCCGATTAGTATTTTAGCAAGCCTTGCGCTGGTGCTGTGCGCGCTGTTTTTTGCAGGGTTTATGTTTGGTTTTCAATGGCTCAACGGTTATAAAATCCCGTTTGCGGTGCTGCTGCTACTGGGTGCGGCATTGGGTGCAACCGACCCGATTGGGATTAAAGGTGTCCTAAGCTCGGTCAAAGCACCTGCGCATTTGATGGTCAAGCTTGAGGGTGAGTCGCTGTTTAATGACGCGGTGTGTATTGCGCTGTTTATGACGATCTTGAATGTGATTCAAGGCAGCAGTTTTAGTTTTATTCACACCATTGAGGTGCTGTTGTATGAAATCGTTGTTGCGGCGTTGATTGGTTGGTTTTTTGGTAGCATGACGCTGCGGATTTTAAGCGGTGAGCATGAGCCTGAATCGCTGATTTTGACCACGGCACTGCTGGCAAGTGGCTCGTATTTGGTTGCGCTGCACGCCCATGCGTCTGCGCCGATTGCGTGTGTGATTGGCGGCTTGATGGTCGGCAACCGTTGGAAGCAGATTTTGCAAGAGCGTGAAGTCGATGATGTCAATCACTTTTGGCACACCATTGAGGGGATTATCAATTCATTTTTGTTTACCCTGATTGGGCTTGAGCTGTTTATTTTGGATTTGAATTTAGAGCTGATTTTGGGCGGTTTGGTGGCGTTTTTGGCGTTGCACGTGTCGCGGTTTATCGGCAATTTTTTGGCGTTTTCGTTTTTTCCGTCATGGAAAAAATATACCTACAATGGCAGTTTGACGATTTTGTCATGGGGTGGGGTGCGCGGCGGTATTTCGCTGGCGTTGATTTTGTCGGTTGCCAATGTCAAGGAGCTAGCGCCTTATAGCAGCTATTTGGTGGCGTATACGTTTATTGCGGTGTTGATGTCGGGCGTGGTTTGTGGGCTTGGTTTGCCTGCGGTGATGAATGCGTTTTATTACAACCCCGACGCGCCCACCAAAGGCTTTGCAGGTTGGTACCAACGCTTGTGTGAAAAACTCAACCGCAAAGGCTACAAATACGTGATTGATGAGGACGAAAACGGCGAGGAGGTGATTTCGCGTTATCAGCCGCCGCCGTTGGTCATCCAAGATTCGCCTGAGGCGGTTGGCATGGCGTTGCCGTATCCGCGCGTGAAAGGCGGTGAAGCGTTGGAAGTTGTGCCCGATAAGCGCAGTTTTTAGGGCGCTATCCGCGGTGGGACAGAGGCCAACCACGTGCCGCTGTCCCAGCTTGGCAGGCAAGCTTGCCACTTTGTGCTCACACTGGCTGACAATGGGGCATGGTTACGGTGCTTGATGGCATGGCGGATGTTGATAGCTGGCTGTTTTGGTAGGATTGTTCGCCAAACTTTAGCCAAAATGGGCAAACAACACCATCAGCAGCGGTGCTAGGATATTGGTGATACAGCCAAAACTCAATGCCAACGGAATCATGGCACTGCCGCCGCTGCTTTGAATAACAGGCAGCATAAAATCCAAACTTGTCGCCCCACCAAGTCCCACCGCCGCACTGGGATAGCGCGGCATGACGAGCGGAATCAGCAGCAACGCGCCTATCTCGCGCAGCAAATCATTAAGCAGCGCCACCGTGCCCCACACCGCGCCATAGCGGTCAGTCATCAAAATCCCTGACAGCGAATACCAACCATAGCCCGATGACAGTGCCAAGCCCTGTGCGATACTGACGCTTGGTGTCGTCAGCGCAAAGACCACACCGCCCATCGCCACGCTGATACAAAATACGAGGCTGACCAACGCGCCGCGTTTATCCAGCAGCACCTCACGCAGGCGTAAGCCTGAATGCGCAAGCCCAATACCCACCGACAAAATCAGCAACGCCAGCGCAAGCTTAATCCCCAGTGATAATGTGCCTTGCGCGATGGGCAACACGCGCCCAACGGCAAACCCTGCGCCCAGACATGCCAACTGCATCAATGTGCCCGATAACGCGATGTTGGGCGCGGTTTGCTGTCTATGGTGGGCATGGGGTATGGGATAGCGTTTGTCCAGCAGCATTAGACCCAGTAGCCCACTGCCCATGCAGCACACCGCAAGCCACACCACATAGCGCGTGATTACGCCAAACTGCGCACCGATGTTGTGCACCTGCGCCAATGACATACCAATTAGCAGCAAAATCGCCCACACCAGCACCGACAGCAACCGATTAATCAGCGGCAGATAGCGCGACGGTAGCGGCAACCAAAAGCCAATCACCAGCGGCGACAACACCCACAATAGGGTAAACAACGTGTCTAACATAACGTAACGTCACCGCGATGGGCTAAATGCGTTTGGCAACACCAACCCATCACTAATGTGCCTCATCCCAGTTATGACCCACACCAACCTCAACCACCAGCGGCACAGCAAAATCTACCGTCCAGCCAAGTTTTGGCGCGGTGTCGGTGAGGACGTTTTGCATGGCACGTTGCACCACCTCACGTACCTGTGCAACTTGGTCTTGTTCAACCTCAAACACCAATTCATCATGCACCTGTAGCAGCAAGGTAGCAGCATCATTCAAATCTGCAGCATTTAGCGCGTCTTGCACGGCAATCATGGCAAGCTTGATGATATCCGCAGCTGAGCCTTGCAGCGGTGCATTAATCGCCGCACGCTCGGCGGCGTTACGCACATTGCGGTTGGCGTGGTGCATGTCGGGCGTGTACAGCTTGCGCCCAAGTAGCGTTTTAACATAGCCATGCGTCGCCGCCTGCTCACGGGTCTTGCGCATATAGTCTTGCACAGTTGGGTAACGCGCAAAATACGCATCGATATACGCCTGCGCCTCGGGTGGGGCAACGCCAAGCTGTTTTGCCAGCCCAAACGCGCTCATGCCATACAGCAGTCCAAAATTGATTGCCTTGGCGCGACGGCGTTCCTCACTGCTGACCTCAGCCAGTGGCTTTGCCAACACATCAGCGGCGGTGGCGCGGTGAATGTCATGCCCTTGCTGAAATGCCCCCATCAGCACGCTGTCTTGGGCAAAGTGCGCCATCAGCCGCAGCTCAATTTGTGAATAGTCCGCCGACATCACCACCCGTGACGGTGGCGCGATGAACGCTTGCCGAATCAGCCGCCCCGTATCGGTGCGAATCGGGATGTTTTGTAAGTTTGGTTCACTTGATGACAACCGCCCCGTACTGGTCAAGGCTTGATGGTAACTGGTGTGGACGCGGTCATGCGCATCGGCGGCGTTTGCCAGTGCGTCGGTGTAGGTGCTTTTGAGTTTTGCCAACGTGCGGTATTCTAGCACCGTTTCAACCAGCGGATGGTCTAGGGTTGCAAGTGTTGCCTCGTTGGTGGAATATTGCCCCGTTTTGGTTTTTTTGCCGCCGCTTAGCCCCAATTTGCCAAACAAAATTTCGCCCAACTGTTTGGGGCTGGCAAGGTTAAATGCCTCACCTGCTTGCGCGTGTGCCTGTGCTTCAAGGGCTTGAATTTGCGTGTCAAATTCATCCGACAAACGATGCAAAAACGCTTTATCAATCAACACGCCTGTATGCTCCATCGCGCACAAAATTTGCGCAACGGGGATTTCGATGTGATTTAGCAGGCGGCTGGCGTTGTCATCATCGGCAAGTTTTTGGCTAAACGTGTCAAACAGTTGCCACGTGACATCCGCGTCTTCGCACGCATAATCACTTGCTGCCGTCAAATCAACTTGGTCAAATGTCAGCTGTTTTGCACCTTTGCCTGCTACGTCCTCAAACGTCGTGGTGGTCACGCCCAAATAATGCCGTGCCAAATCATCCATGTTGTGCCGTGTGGCGGTTGGGTTGATGACATAGCTTGCCAGCATGGTGTCCATTTGCCAGTTGGCAGGCGATACGTTCAAGTCAATGTCATAATGCTTAAAAATATGCGCGTCATATTTTAGATGCTGCCCGATTTTGCCAATCGCAGGGTCTTCAAGCAGTGGCTTGAGCGCACGCAACACCACATCGCGCGCCAGTTGGTCGGGCAGTGGTTGCTCAAGCTCATCGACGTGCGCCACAGGGATATAAAATGCTTCATGCGCTTGCACCGCCAATGACACACCGACCAATTGGGCCTGTTGCCAATCCAGTGCGCAGGTTTCGGTGTCCACGGCAAAATAGGGCGCGTCTTTTAACCGCGCAAGCAGTTTATCAAACGCTTCACGCGTGCGTACGGTGTGATAGGTTTTGTCTGCCGCAGGGGCAGGCGCGGCAGGTTGGGCGGCGTTTGGTGCAGCGTTTTGCCCAGCGTCCGCCAGCGTCATGCCGCGTTGGTTGGCAGGGTGGTTGGGATGGGCAAGCGATTTGAGCTCTTGTTTAAAATCCAGCTCGGTGTAGAGTGCTCGCAGCTGCTCAAGGTTATGCGCAGGGTCAGTCGGTAGGCGTAAGTCTTCCCAATCGGGCAAGCCCTCAATATCGGTGCGAATCGTCGCCAAAATCTTGTCACGCGCGATGCTCTCAAGGCTTGCCTCAAACGTCGCGCGCTGTTTGGGCTTGAGCGCTGTTAGGTTTGCCAAAATCCCGTCGATGGTTTGGTATTGGCTCAATAGCTTTTGGGCGGTGACTTTGCCGACACCGCCAACCCCTGCAATCCCGTCTGAGCTGTCACCCATCAAGGTTAAATAATCAACGATTTGCTCGGGTGCAACGCCAAATTTTGCCAACACGCCCTCGCGGTCAAGCACGGTTTCATCAAAACTATTTTCGACCAAAATTTGCCCATTAACCAGCTGGCACATGTCTTTATCGCCCGTTGAGATGATGACGCGCTCGCCTGCCACACACGCGCGGTGCGCCAACGTGCCGATGATGTCATCCGCTTCAAAACCATCCAGTGCCAATAGCGGAATGCCGAGCGTCTCAATCAGCTGATGCACGTACGGGATTTGCACGGCAAGCTCAGACGGCATGGGCGGACGGTCGCCTTTATAAATCGGCGACATCTCATGGCGAAACGTCGGCGCTTTGGTGTCAAACGCCACCAGCATATGCGTTGGTTGGTAGCGGTTGATGAGCTTTTTAATGGCATTAAGCGTGCCTTTAATCGCATTGGTCGGCATACCTTGTGCGTTTTGCATACTCACAGGCAGCGCGTGAAACGTACGAAATAGGTAATACGAACCATCCACCAGCACCAACGGTGGACGGTTAGGGTCAGTGGTGCGTGTGGGTAGCAATGCGGTGGGTTGTTGGATTGAGTCAGTCATAAATTTGTATTTTTTAGCATAAGATTGGCGATATCTAAACGCGCTATTATACGCTATTTTGGTGATGGATTTTGGATAAAATGCTTATCTTTTATGTTTGTTTTTTAAAATATCTATTCAATTTTTAAATAAAAAACAGCTATTGACCACCTGCACAGCGCACGATTTCGGGCAAGGTAAACGGATAACACAAAATCGCGTTGGGCGTGGCTAACACGGGGATTTTATCGGCAAAGGCAAGCGTTTGCGCCTCGGGCAAATCGGCGATATCACGCCATTGCCAATCAAACCGCGCCACGGCTTGCGCATAAGTCAAAAGCTGCGCCGCTTCATCACACAGATGACAGCCCAGCGTGCCATACAGCCGCCAAACGCCATCGGTGGGCAAGCGGATGAGGGTCATAAGCGGTGGGTGAGTCTGATTGGGCATCATAGGGCTTAACCTGCGCTTAAATGTTAGTCGTTAAACGGGTGAACCATCTTATCTTAAGGCAAAGTGGGGCAATTTGGCAAAAATTCACCCAATCTGCCAAATATGGCATAATAGCCGACCAAAGCTTGTTTGTTTATCGTTAATATTTTTGCGAGTCTGCCTTGCCTAGACCACAACCGCCCATCCAAAACCGCCCAACGCCATCGGCGTACCCTGCGTTGCCGCCGCCGCGTCAAGGCAACCCCTTGCTGCGCCTGTGCAAACGCCTGTTTGCAAGCTTGGTTGTTTTGTGGCTGGCATTTCATATTTGGGTGGCGGCAATGCTGATGGTGTGGCAAACTCAGCCGATTAACAACACCATGTTTATGACTTTGCACCGCTTGAGCGGCGGCGCACCCGTTAGCCAAACGTGGGTTGAGGACAGTCAAATTTCGGTCAATGTCAAACGCGCGGCCATCGCCAGTGAGGATGCCAACTTTGCCAATCACGCGGGTTTTGACGTGCAGGGCATTGAGCAGGCGATTAAGAAAAACCAAAAGGCAGGTGCGATTAGCGCAGGTGGTTCAACGATTAGCCAGCAGCTGGCCAAAAACTTATTTTTGTATCCCAAACGCTCCTACCTTCGTAAGGGCGAAGAGGCTTTGATTACGGTGATGATAGAGCAGCTATGGAGCAAAGCGCGCATTTTGACCGCCTACCTAAACGTGGCAGAATTTGGCGACGGGATTTATGGCATTGAGGCGGCGGCATGGCATTATTTCAATCGCCCTGCCAAAAGCCTAACCAAACGCCAAGCCGCGTTTTTGGTCGCGATGTTGCCCAATCCCAAGTATTATCAAGCCCACCCCAATGACCGCCGCCTTCAGGCCAAAACCCAAATCATCTTGCGGCGCATGGGTGCGGCGGATTTGCCCGATAGCCAATAACTGATTGGATTTTAACTGTTTTTAAGCAAAAACGTTATAAAAAATGACTGGTAATTTTCCACCAAATACTGCATGGTTAAGCGGCTGATTGTGCCAATGAGCATGGGCCAATTCGACGTACAACGGTTTTATCATTTAAAATTCTATAATTCCTTACTACCTAAAATAATTCTCACGCTTTTTTAAAAGGAAATAGCCATGAGTACCAGCGAACAATCAATGACTGTGCATGAAGTTGCCGAAATGCCTGCGGCACTGCGTACGCAGTTGTCCGACATCCACTACCCTGAAGTATTTGAATACGCTGATTGTGATATCAATTTATACTTTAACCGTGAATTGTCGTTGTTGCAATTTCATCAACGCGTGTTGGCGCAAGCGTTAGACCCACGCCACCCATTGCTTGAGCGGCTGTTTTTCTTGATTATTTTTTCATCAAATTTGGATGAATTTTTTGAAATCCGCGTATCAGGCTTACTACAAAAAGTCCAAATGGGTGACCGCGTCAGCAGCATCGACGGTATGCGTCCAAGCCAAGTGCTCAAGTACATCTCACGCATCGCGCATGAAGCGGTGGCAGAGCAATACCGTATTTTAAATGACATCCTTTTGCCTGCGTTGGCAGAGCAGCAAATTCGCTACCTCAAGCGCGATGAGCTCTCCGACGCGCAAGCCAAGTGGGTCAAGTGGTATTTTGACAACCAAGTCGCCCCCGTCTTAACACCCATCAGCATTGACCCTGCCCATCCGTTTCCCCGTTTGGTAAACAAAAGCCTAAACTTCATCGTAACGCTAGAGGGCAAAGACGGCTTTGGGCGCGAAATCAACCTGGCCGTCGTGCCTGCGCCGCGTAGTTTGCCGCGTGTGATTCGTCTGCCCGATGACTTGACAGGTGGCAGAGAGCACCACATTATGCTGACTGCCGTCATCCATGAGCACATTGGCGAGCTGTTTCCGGGCATGACGGTGACGGGCTGCTATCAGTTTCGCTTGACGCGCAATGCTGATTTGGCCTTGTCTGATGATGTTGAGGACATCGCCAAAGCACTTGAGGGCGAGCTTGACAACCGCCGTTTTGGCGCTGAGGTGCGTCTTGAGGTCACCACCAACTGCCCGACACAAATTAGCGATTATCTGCTGGATGAATTTGGGTTACAAGAAGACCAACTATACCGCGTCAATGGCCCTGTCAATCTAACGCGCCTGTTGTTTGATTTTAAAATTCCGCATCTGCGTTTTCAGCCGTTTACCCATGCGATTCCCAAGGCGTTTCGCCGCGAAACCTTTGAGAAAAACGACAACGTTTTTACCGCCATCAGCAAGCAAGATATCTTGGTGCACCACCCGTTTCATGCCTTTGCACCCGTGACCAATTTGCTTTGGCAAGCTGCACAAGACCCAAATGTACTGGCGATTAAACAAACCTTGTACCGCTCAGGCACCAATTCTGAGGTCGTGCAAGCCCTTGCTGAGGCGGCGCGTAAGGGCAAAGAAGTCACCGCCGTTATTGAACTGCGCGCGCGTTTTGATGAAAAATCCAACATCGAGGTTGCCAACCTCTTGCAACAGGCAGGCGCGGTTGTGGTGTACGGCATCGTTGGCTACAAGACCCATGCCAAGCTGATGCTGATTTTGCGCCGCGAGGACGACAAAATCCGTCGCTACGTGCATCTTGGCACGGGCAACTACCACGCAGGTAACGCCAAAGCCTACACCGACTATGGCTTGTTTACCGCCAATCCTGCCATCACCGAAGACGTGCATAAGATTTTTAACGAACTGACGGGCATGGGCAGACCTGCAAAACTGCAAAAACTGCTACACGCGCCCTTCACCTTGCATGACAGATTATTAAGTTTTATCGATGATGAAATTGCCCATGCCAAAGCAGGTCGGCGCGCGCATATCATCATCAAGGTCAATGCCTTGACCGAACAGCAGCTCATCGACAAGCTATACGCTGCCTCGCAAGCAGGGGTGCAAATTCAGCTGATTATCCGCTCCATGTGCTGCTTGCGCCCACAACTGGCAGGCGTGTCAGACAACATCGAGGTGCGCTCGATTGTGGGGCGGTTCTTAGAGCACACGCGCGTGTATTATTTTGCCAACGGCAGCGAAGATGCGGACGGCAACCACGCGCAAGATCTTAAAACAGGCAAACAAGCGGACAAACATCAACCGCGTTTGTACTGTGCCAGTGCAGACTGGATGGAGCGCAATCTATTTAACCGTGTTGAGGTCGCTTTTCCCATAGAAGACCCCAAAGTATTTAAGCGTATCATGCAAGATTTACACAATTACTTACGCGACAATACCAACGCATGGTCACTGGATGCCAACGGCACATGGCACGCGCTCACCCCAAGCGATAGCGAGTCTGCGTTTAGCGCGCAAGGCTATCTGCTTGAAAAAATCTCGCGCTAACACGCATCAAACGCCAAGCGCCGCGGCGTGTACTCACAGTTTGACAACAGCTTGTTACCGTTTAACAAGCAAACCCTATGCAAAAATACACGCCGCTTTGTTAAGATAAAACTTCAATAAATGGCATTTAAATCAACCCAAAAAAGGAATGCAACATGACAAACATTGACCCAAGCCAAGCCAACCAAGACAGCAGCACCAGCCTTAACCCAGCCAGCCAAGTCCAACCAACAGACTTACAACAAGCCGTGGATGACGTAAACCCTGCCGAACTGGCACAAAATCTGGACACGGATGCCAGCAATGACGCGCGTCAAGCCGCTGAGCAAGCAGGGCAGACGCTATCAGGCGGTGCTCAGGCGCAAAACCTACGCGGCGATGAAGAAACCCCATTTGTCGATGACGCACTACGCACCGATAAATAAAAGCAAGCCGTGCGCTTGTTAGCTATTGATTGCTAAGTCCGCCCATAACCCACAGCGCGTTTAACGACACGTTACGATAAACGCGCTTTTTTTGACCAAATAACCCACCAAAACCCGATACTAGCCAGATAAAATAACAGGAAAACCAGCATGTCAAACGACCAATCAACCACCAACCCAAACGGTGTCAGCAATATTTCTAACAAAGTTGAACCAACAGGCGTCGAATATCGCGATGCCCCCGACGCTAGCGCAGACAACGCCACTACCAGTGGCGTATTGAGCACCGACCCAACCAACCTTAACCGCACAGCCAGCGGAGAAGTGGCTGATAAAGACAGCCTAAAAAATATCAACCCAAACGGTGTATCTACCGCTGACAGCGCACCGCGCGATACCGCAGGCATTACCGATACCCAAAGCATCTTAAGCACTGATCCTACCAACCTTAACCACGCTGCAGGCAACGCCGTTGTTGAAGACAGCGTCACCCACCAAGCAGGCGAAGGCGTGACTGCAGGCAAAGCTCCTGCTACTGAAACCCCAGATATCTTTGACAACCGCCCACAAGCAGCGGTTAAAACACAAAACGTTGAAACTCAACCATCGAATGACCCTTTGCAAGTCATGCCCCAGCAAGGTGAGGCGATTAGCGAGACGCGCAGCTACCCACTAGAGAGCACCTCAGAAGCTCACGTCGATCACCTTGACCGCTTGTCTGATGGCACATATGACGTACCGCGCGAACACGATGAATAATAAATCATCGCCTCTTTGATCGCTCACTTTAACATGACAGGTAAATCATGCAAGCACCCAATATCCATCCCGATGCCCTCACACAACCCAGTGCAACCCCAGCAGGCGCTGATCTAGAAAGCCCCTTGGTTGCTGAGCAGGATCAACACGTCAATCGTGGTGACAAACCTGCTGAAGAACCGGATCGCCGCGACCAACCAGGACAAGCCTTTGACGATGGTATCAATGCACGCACCGCAGGTAACGATATACCACAAAGCGCAGAAATCAACGAGCTCAATCGCTATGCCAACCCCGAAAATGCCCAGAGCCGCACGCTAAACCCCGATGGCTCACAACCCAACACGGGCAGCGAATAACGCACAACGATGCTTCATCACAGTGCTTCATAAAAAAAGACAGCAAACATGGCTGTCTTTTTTTGTCGGTGTCATAGCCAATTCGGCACGCCGCTATGAAAGCGCAATTCACTATCGGGTGTGCTAATAAGCTCACACTCAATCGCGCGAAACAACGCCACGCGCTCATCAATCGGCTGATCGGACAAGCTTTGCGCCAACGCCAGATAGTCCTCAAAATGGCGGCTTTCGGATTTAAGTAGATAACGATAATACCGCGCCAACTCGTCATCCGTCACCACCGCCGCCAACGCCGCAAAACGCTCACACGACCGCGCCTCAATAAATGCGCCAATAATCAACACATCAATCATCGCGGCAGGTTCAAACGTGCGCTTGTGACGCAGCAAACGCTCAGCATAACGCCCAGCAGGGATATGCCGCCACGCCAATCCGCGTGCCTCCATCAAATCCAGCACCTGCTCATAGTGCAGCATCTCTTCACGAATCAGCTGCGCCAGTTTGCGCTGCAAATTGGTGTGTGACATATAGCGAAACACCAAGTTCATCGCTGTTCCAGCGGCTTTTTTTTCACAGTTGGCGTGATCTTGCAAAATCGTGGGCAAATCCGCCAGTGCCGCCTTTAGCCATTGCTTGGGTGTTGGGCAGCCCAAAAACGTTTGAATGGGTTGCATATCAATGGGCGCGGCAGGGTAGGACGAGTCCAGCGCGTCTGCGTCGGGCGCGCCGCTAGCGACAGTTACATTTAAGTCTTGATTGAGCATAGTAAAAAATGCTTGCAAAAATCTTATTATACCACAGCACATCGCGGGTCTTAGCAAACTTGCCGACAACAAAAACGCCAGTCATTATGACTGACGTTTGTCATATTTTTAAAATATTTTATCAAAAAATTATCTAAAAACCATGCCGCCATCGGTTAAGATGGTTTGTCCTGTAATGTAATTGGCGTCATCTGATGCCAAGAACGATACCAAATTTGCCACATCGTCAGGCTGTTGCGGACGACCGACCAAAATGCCTTGGGTAAATTCTTTCCACGCTTGTTTAGGTGAGTAGCCTTTGTGTTCAACGAATGCCGCGTCGATACGCTCCCACATCGGTGTGTCGGCAACGCCAGGGCAGTAGGCATTGACACGGATGTTGTATTGCGCCAACTCTTTGGCGGTGGAATGGGTGAACGAGCGCACGGCATGTTTGGTAGCCGAATATAGGCTGAGCATTTCATACGATTCATGCCCCGCGATGCTACAGGCGTTGATGATTTTGCCCACGCCGTCTTGCTGTTTCATTTGCTCAGCGGCGGCTTGTGTACCAAAAATTAAGCCTTTGAGGTTCACGCCAAACACGCGGTCAATCTCTTCTTCTTTAATATCCAAAAACAGCCCGACTGACTCCACGCCTGCATTATTGACAAACACATCCACGCGTCCGAATGCATCCACGGCTTGTTTGACAAGGTTAAATTGGTCTTCGCGTTTGCCTGCGTTGCCTTCGACCGCGATACTGGTGTAGCCTGCCTCATCAAACTTGGCTTTGGCTTTTTTCAGGTTATCGGCGTTGATGTCATGCAAGACGACCTTAAAGCCATCTTTGGCAAGGCGGGTGGCAATGGCATTGCCAAGCCCGACCGCTGAGCCTGTCACGATTGCAACTTTATCTTGGTTGGGGTTTTGTACGCTTGATTTATTGGTAGCTGCCATAATTTTTCTCTTAGCTAGGGTGATTAAAAGTGCTTATTAGTCAAACCAAAAAATCTAAAACCCTCATAAAGGGTGTGGTTTTTAATTCATTATAACCTTATCATAACCTTATCAGGCGAATAAAATGTAAATTTAATTAAACAAATCGTAGGATTGTGTAAAATGATTTTCACCCAGTATTTCAAAAATAAATGTATTATATTTCTTTATTTCATCAAATGATAATCGTATAATCAAATCATGCCATGCAGGCAAGCCAGCGTTTATTGAACGATGGCAAAAAATGATAGCAATGACAGGGAAACAGGAAGCCAGTACGATGACAAACCAACAACCACAAAGCGCCACGACCAGCCAAGACACCGCCCAACGCGTCAGCAAGGGCAACTTGCTCATTGACAAACAACTATTTGATTTTATTGAACAAGAAGTCTTGCCTGTTGTCCAAATTGACAGCGACAAATACTGGCAGGATTTTGCCGACATCGTGCAAGCATTCACCCCACGCAACCGCGAATTGCTTGCCAAACGCGACCAACTACAACAGCAAATCGACGATTGGCACAAGGCAAATCCTGCCAAAGACGGACAGATTGACCGCGAGGCTTACCGCGCATTTTTGCAAGACATTGGCTATTTGCAGCCACAGGGCGAAGATTTTAGCGTAGATACGCAACATGTTGATGACGAAATTGCGCACATTGCCGCGCCGCAGTTGGTTGTGCCTGTGCGCAACGCACGCTATGCCTTGAACGCCGCCAACGCGCGCTGGGGCAGCCTATATGACGCGTTGTATGGTACGGACGCTATCAGCGAAGACAACGGCCAAGAAAAAGGCAAGGGCTATAACCCGACCCGTGGCGCGGCGGTCATCGCATTTGCCAAAGACTTTTTGGACAAGCATTTTGCCTTGCAAACAGGCAGCTACACCGAGGTGACAGGTTTTGCGGTACAAGACGGCAAGCTTGTCATCAAGCAAGGCGCGCACCAAACCGCCTTGCAAGACAGCGCACAGTTCGTCGGCTACACGGGTGAGCCCAGCCAGCCCAGCGCGATACTACTCAAGCACAATGGCTTACATGCTGAAATCCAAATCGACGCAGCCAGCCCGATTGGCAAAACCGACCCAGCAGGCATCAAAGATGTCTTATTAGAAGCCGCTGTCACCACAATTCAAGACTGTGAAGATTCGGTAGCCGCTGTCGATGCTGAAGAAAAAACCGAAGTATATCGTAATTGGTTTGGCTTGATGACAGGCGAGCTTGCCGAAACGTTTGACAAAAACGGCAAAACCATGACGCGCACCATGCAGCCAGACCGCGAATACACCGCGCCAACTGGT
Source organism: Faucicola sp. SE7633 (assembly GCF_059264685.1). NCBI lineage: Bacteria > Pseudomonadati > Pseudomonadota > Gammaproteobacteria > Moraxellales > Moraxellaceae > Faucicola > Faucicola sp. SE7633. The sequence goes on from NZ_JCADBW010000008.1 coordinate 73,506, forward strand.
GAGGCATTTAGCCTACCGGGGCGTTCATTGATGCTAATTCGCAACGTCGGGCATTTGATGACCAACCCTGCAATTTTGGTCAAAGACGCGGATGGGCAAACCCATGAAATCTATGAAGGCATCATGGATGCGCTGATTACCCCATTGTGCGCATTGCCCGATTTGCGTCACAACAACCGCTTACCCAACTCGCGCACAGGCTCAATGTATATTGTTAAGCCAAAAATGCACGGCGTAGAAGAGGTTGAGTTTACGGTTGATTTGTTTGCCGCGGTTGAGCGCGCGCTGGGCTTAGCCGAAAATACCCTAAAAATTGGTATCATGGATGAAGAGCGCCGCACCAGTGCCAACCTTAAAGCCTGTATCCGCGCGGCACGTCATCGGGTAATTTTTATCAACACAGGCTTTATGGATCGCACAGGCGATGAGATGCACACCAGTATGCAAGCAGGCGCATTTGTGCGCAAAAATGCCATGAAAAATACCGACTGGCTCAACGCCTATGAGCGGCAAAACGTACGCATTGGCGTGGATGTAGGGCTTGCAGGCAAAGCACAGATTGGCAAAGGCATGTGGGCGCAGCCAGACAACATGCACGCTATGCTAGCCAGCAAAGGCGCGCATCCCAAATCGGGCGCGACCTGCGCGTGGGTACCATCGCCCACAGGCGCGACCTTGCACGCCATCCACTACCATGACACCGATGTGTTTGACGTACTGGCAAATATCCAGCAGCAGCTTGATCAAGGTCAAAGCCCAGACGCGCTTGACGACCTATTGACCATTCCACTGGCACAAGCTACCGACTGGAGTGACGAAGAAATCGCGCAAGAACTTGACAACAACATTCAAGGTATTTTGGGCTATGTCGTGCGTTGGGTAGATCAAGGCATCGGCTGCTCAAAAGTGCCTGATATTGACAATATTGGCTTGATGGAAGACCGCGCAACCTTGCGTATCTCAAGTCAGCATGTTGCCAACTGGCTGCTACATGGCATTGTCACCGCTGAGCAGGTCGATGAAACCTTGCAGCGCATGGCAAAAGTCGTTGATCAACAAAACGCAGGTGATCCCAACTACCGCCCGATGGCACCTAACTTTGACGGCTACGCATACAATGCCGCGCGTGATTTGATCTTTGAAGGCACACGCCAACCAAGCGGCTACACCGAACCATTGTTGCACCGCGCACGTCTGGCACTAAAGCGCGCTAACGCTTGATTTTGACTTAAACTTCACCAAAGCGTTTGGTTAATATCAGACGCTTTTTTAATAGCAAAAATTAATTGTAACAAAACTTGTATATTTGATAATTACGTTTTAAACTATGCCTGTTTATTGCCAAGTGTTGCAAAATGTAGCCCTAAATTCACTCACAGTACAAGGTAGCAGTGGCAGTAATGTTACAAAAAACACGGCAACCGTTAAAACCTGTAGTGAATAAATTGCTAAATTCTTGTCGTGATTTCACAATTTTGTAACAATTTATTGGCAAAATTTGCGCTAACTAAGCTGTTTGTTAGGCAGTGTTAGAGGTTAGCTGGCGTATGACAATTTTGGCACGCCACGCACCACAAACAACCTTTTTATTTATGTAGCGGTTCATCTAACTTTCCACGGAGTGATATCCATGAAAAAAATCGCCCTTGTATCAGCGATCGCTATCGCCTCAATCTCGTCTGCCCAAGCAGCGCCAAAAGTTTACGGTAAAATCTTCCTATCTACGGATTATGTTTCTACCGATTACGACGACAAAGACAAAAAAGATGAAGATACTTTCAAATTGAACAGTAACTCGTCACGTATCGGCTTTCGTGGCGACGATACTTTAAACGATGATATCGACTTGGTTTACCAACTTGAGTATGAAATCAACCCTGATGATGAAAAGGGTAAGCAATTTACCTCACGCAACACCTACCTCGGTTTATCAAACCGTCAATACGGTACGTTGTTAGCAGGTCGTCACGACACGCCATTTAAATTGTCGAAAGGCAACGTTGATGTATTCACCAATAACTCAGGTGCTGGTTTGTCACTAGACAAAATTGGTCCTTCTTATTCAAATGGTGTTAAAGATTTAAGTTATAACTTGGGTGAAACCCGCGCCAACAACGTAATTGCTTATAAGACTCCTGCCATCGTTGGTATGCCTGTAACCTTTATGGCTGCTGTTTCATTGTCTGAAACTGATGAAGATGGCAAGGTTAAGCTAAAAGATGAAGTTAAAGAAGTCAAAGAAGTTAAGCTTCCAGACGGCACTGTACTGGTAAAAGGTGTAAAAGCTCAACCAGCAGTATACAGTGAAAAGAAAGTTAAAGACAACGGCTACTCAGCGATGCTAGCTTATGACCAAAACGGCATGTATCTAGCTGGTGGCTACGACAGCAACGTAGGTAATGCAGACAGCGCGTGGCGTATTGCAGGTTCGATTGACTTGGGCAAAGCCAACATGATGAACGGCATGAACGGCCTTGTACTGGGTGCGCTTTACCAAAACGCTGATATCTATGACGTCAAAGACGATGCCAAAACTTGGTTGATCTCTGGTAAATACAAGCTGCCTGAAAGCAAATGGGCAATCAAAGCACAGTATGCCAATACTGACTTTGGTGACAACGATGCTTCAGAAATCGCAGTGGGTGGTGAGTACGCGTTTAGCAAGTCAGCAATCGGTCATATCTATGCTGGTCAAGTGGATCGCGACAACAACAAAGATGACACCGTTATCGGTGCAGGTCTAGAATACAAATTCTAATCCCAGCCAAATTGTTTAGGAAAACTCACCCAACTGGGTGAGTTTTTTATTGCGACTTTGCAAAAAACTAACACTTATAAAAAAATGCAAAAAAATATTGCAAAATATTGCAAAGTTGCTATGCTAAGTCAATCAAACGGTTTTTGGTAAAGTTTGTTGCCATATTATGTGTGTTACACGGCGGGGAAATGGCCAAAGCTTGAGCGTACCCAAGACTGATTTGATGGGTTATTTTTTTGGAGGTGACGGATGAAAAAACTTGTATTGCTGGCTGCATTGGCAGCCTGTGGCGTATCGGCAGCCAATGCTGCGCCAACCGTGTATGGTAAAGCCTTTTTGACGTTGGATTATGTCAGCGGTGGTGATACCGATGTGACCACCACAACCGATACTTATAAGAATGGTGAAGTGACGACCAACAGCACAAAAACCAGCACTGATGGCGGCGATGTCACTGAGCTTAACTCTAACACATCACGCATTGGTCTAAGAGGCGCAGAAAACCTAACGGATAACACCGATGTGGTGTATCAGCTTGAATACGGTATTGACGTCGATGCGGATGACAACGGCAAAAAACAATTTTATTCACGCGACACCTATTTGGGTTTAGCCAACAAACAATACGGTACGCTATTGGCAGGCCGCTTGTCAGCGATTGACGACAGCATCAACTATGTCAGCCAAGCGGTGGGTCAATTTGATAACAGCTTTGGTGATGCCGCTTGGGACGGTAACCGTATTAACAACGCCTTTGCCTACGTATCGCCTGATTACAACGGTTTGAACTTCATGGCAATGTACGCGCTTGACAACAAGAGCGAAAGCAATGGCTTAGGGCATGAAGGCTGGGGTGTGGGTGTTAAATACGAGCCTGAAGGCCAGCCATTTCGTGGTGGTGTGACTTATATCCAAGCGGGTGATTTTAAAACCACTCGCGTGAGCGGTGCGTATGATTTGAACAATACCGTCGGTCTTGGCGCGTTGTATCAGATCGATAAGTCTAAAGAAAACGACGGCAAAGATGAGAATGTATTCTCAATCAGCGGTACTTACCAAACCGCTACCCCATGGCAGGTGTACGCACAAGCTGACTTTATTGACAACGTGGCGTTTAGCAACGATGCTGACAGCCAACAGTTTGTGATTGGTGGCAAATACGCCTTTAGCAAACAAGCGATTGGTCATATTTATGGCGGCTATCGCAACAATGAGTACAAAGAAGTCACCAGCAACGTCAAAGACGGCAACGGCATCGTTGTAAAAACCAAATCTGAAACCGACGGCATGGCAATCGGTGCAGGTATCGAGTACTTGTTCTAAACGGCTATCAGCCCATATCAAAGTCCGCGTTGTCCCTGTGACAATGCGGATTTTTTGTGGATGGTTTTTGGTGATGCTTGGCTGGTGTAATAAATTTAGAAAGTTTTGCCAAATGCCTGTGATTGTTGGTAAAATTCCACTTTAACTTTTTTGATTTTGCTAAGACGAACAACGATTATGACCAAATTCATTTTTGTGACAGGTGGCGTGGTGTCATCGCTGGGCAAAGGCATTACCGCCGCATCGGTTGCGGCATTGCTAGAAGCGCGTGGGCTAAAAGTCACCATGACCAAACTTGACCCGTATATCAACGTGGATCCTGGCACGATGAGCCCGTTTCAGCACGGCGAGGTGTTTGTCACCGAAGACGGAGCAGAGACGGATTTGGATTTGGGCTATTATGAGCGGTTTTTACGCCACTCAAAAATGAGCAAAAACAACAACTTCACCAGCGGGCGTATTTATCAAAGCGTACTGGAAAAAGAACGCCGTGGCGATTATCTTGGTGGTACGGTGCAGGTCATTCCGCATATCACCGATGAAATCAAACGCCGTATCCATGCCAGTGGTGAAGGCTATGACATCGCGATGATTGAAATCGGCGGTACGGTTGGTGATATCGAGTCGCTCCCATTTATGGAGGCGGTGCGCCAAATGCGCGTTGAGTTGGGGCAGAGCCAGTCAATGCTGATGCACCTGACACTTGTGCCGTATATCGCCAGCGCAGGTGAGAGCAAAACCAAACCAACCCAGCATTCGGTTAAAGAGCTGCGCAGCATTGGGCTACAGCCTGATGTGCTGATTTGCCGCAGTGATCACCCGATTAGCGAGGACAATCGCCGCAAAATCGCGCTATTTACCAATGTTGAAGAACGCGCTGTGATTTTGTGCCCCGATGCCCAAAGCATTTATCAAATACCCAGCATTTTGCACGAGCAGCAGCTTGATGATTTGATTTGTCAGCGTTTTGGCTTACAAACCAATGCCGCGGATTTGAGCGATTGGCAAGCATTTACCGAGGTGTTGCTCAACGCCGATGACAGCGTCACCGTGGCAATGGTCGGTAAATACGTCGAGCTGCCCGACGCGTACAAATCAATCAATGAAGCCTTGTTGCACGCAGGTGTGGCAAATCATGTCAAAGTAAACATCGCGTATGTGGATGCCGAACGCCTAGAAACCGACCGCGCATTGATGGATGAGATCAAAAACGCCGATGCCGTGCTAGTCCCCGGTGGGTTTGGTGAGCGCGGCACAGTGGGCAAAATGCAGGCGATTACCTACGCGCGTACCCACGGTGTGCCGTACCTTGGCATTTGCTTGGGTATGCAGTTGGCGGTGATTGAGTTTGCACGCAATGTCATTGGGCTTGAGGCGAATTCAACCGAATTTGACAAGCGTACCAAAGAGCCATTGATTGCGCTGATTACCGAATGGTTTGATGAAAAAGGCGAGCTGCAAGTGCGCAGCGATGATTCAGACCTGGGCGGTACGATGCGCCTTGGTGCGCAAAAGGCAGAGCTGGTTGAGGACAGCCGTTTGCGTCAAATTTATGCCAGCCCAACCATTAGCGAGCGTCATCGCCACCGCTATGAGATGAACGGGCGTTATATTGACGCGCTGCAAGAGGCTGGTATGAAGATTTCAGGCTATTCGGCAAAGCAGCACTTGGTCGAGGCAGTCGAGCTTACCGACCATCCGTGGTTTATCGCGGTGCAGTTTCACCCTGAATTCACCAGTCAGCCACGTGGCGGTCATCCGCTGTTTAATAGCTTTGTGCAAGCGGCAATTCGCCACAAAGCTGAGCATGCCGACGACTCACAAACCGCCGTACAATAACGTTTTTGACCACCCAAACGCTTTGATAAAAGGCAAATCCGATGAGCCAAACCACCGCCACAACCGCCACCAAACCCACTGCACAAGCCGAAATTGCTTTGGGCGATTTTGTCATTGGCAATACGCGCCCATTTGTGTTGTTTGGTGGCATGAATGTGCTTGAGTCGCGCGAGCTGGCGCTAGAAATCGCCGCCACGTACGTTGAGGTTTGCCAAAAGCTTGGCATTGGCTATGTGTTTAAGGCAAGTTTTGATAAGGCCAATCGCTCAAGTTTGTATTCGTTTCGCGGACCGGGTATGGACACAGGGCTACAATGGTTGGCGGATATCAAAGACCAATACGGCGTGCCTATCATCACCGATGTGCATGAGCCGTATCAAGCGGCAGCGGTGGCAGCGGTGGCGGATATTATTCAGCTACCTGCGTTCTTGAGCCGTCAGACCGATTTGGTCGAGGCGATGGCGCGGACGGGCGCGATCATTAACATCAAAAAAGCGCAATTTCTCGCGGCCCACGAGATGCGCCATATCATCAACAAATGCCTTGAGGCAGGCAACAATCGCGTGATTTTGTGCGAGCGCGGCAGCATGTTTGGCTACAACAATTTGGTCGTGGATATGCTGGGTTTTGATACCATGAAAGCCATGCAAGTACCGGTGTTTTTTGATGTTACCCACAGTTTGCAGCAGCCTGGGGCGCGCAGCGACAGTGCAGGCGGACGACGTGAGCAAATCACCACGCTGGCGCGTGCAGGCATGGCGACGGGCTTGGCAGGGCTGTTTTTAGAAGCCCATCCTGAACCTGAGCTGGCAAAATGCGATGGCCCTTGTGCCCTACGTTTGAGTCAGCTTGCGCCATTTTTAAGCCAATTAAAGCAAATTGACGATTTGGTCAAAGGTTTTGCTAAGCTAGACACGCATTGATTGAACACAACACATTTCAAAGGACAACAACATGGCGATGCAAACGGTAGCATTGGGTCTAAAAGGTATTGACGATGCGCAAGGCTATGCGGCGGTTGAACGCGCTATCGGCACGATTGATGGGGTGACGGCGTTGCGCCTTGAGCCTGCGGCACACCGCGTGTTGGTTGAGTTTGATGACACCCAAACGTCGGTGTATGCCTTCAAAGCCGCGCTGACCACGGTGGATTATATCAGCGAGCCATTTCCGATTGACGCGCCTGCCAACCCCGACAACGACCGCAACTTGCTAGATGATTTAGAAGACAGCGGCAAGCTATAAACTTCGCTTTTGCTAAAGGAGAATATAATGAGCCAACAACACGCGATCATTGGCATTGATGGCATGACTTGTGATGGCTGCGTCAATAGCGTGACGCGCGCCTTGCAGCAGGTGACAGGGGTGCAAAATGTGCAAGTGAGCCTATCAGACCAACGCGCTAAGATTGATTTTGATGATAGCCAAACCAACGTTGCAGCCCTGCGTGAAGCGATTGAAGATGCAGGGTTTGATAGCGTTTGATTTGACAAAACCTGTGGTTGCCCACATAGTTAGGTTAATCGCTTAACCAAATTGATCGCAACATGGGGGCAACCATGCATCCATCGCCCACACCCACCGATACCACCCATCTACCTGTATCCGACGCACAGGCGGACACAGCGGCTTTAACGCTGGCTATTGATGGTATGACCTGCCAAGCCTGTGCCAGCCGTATCGAAAAAGTCCTTAACAAAAAAGCCGCCATCCTACAGGCGGATGTCAATTACGCCAACGAACAGGCACAAATCCGTTACGATGCCACCGCCACCAACCCCGATGCCATCATTGCATGGATTGGTAAAGCAGGCTATCAGGCGCAGGTGGCAGCCTCGGCACTTGCCGCGTCTGATGATATCGCCGACGATGCCAAACCACCGCTGCGTTTGGTATTGACGTGGCTGTGTCTAGCACCTTTTTTGGTTGGTATGCTTGGCATGTTGTTCGGTTGGCATGGCGCAATGCTGCCCGTGGCGTGGCAGTTTGTGCTGGCAAGCGTGGTGCAGTTTGGCACAGCGTTGCCTTTGTATCGCAGCGCATGGGCAAGTGTGCGTGGCAGACTGGCCAACATGGATGTGTTGGTGGTGCTGGCAACGCTGACAATTTGGCTGTATTCGATTTATCTGTGGCGATTTGCACCTTCCCATGGGGTGTATTTTGAAGCAGGCGTGATGGTGATAGGCTTTGTTCAGCTGGGTAAATACCTTGAGCAGCGCACCAAAAAAACCAGTTTAAACAGTATCAATTTGCTTTTGACTCTCACGCCGACCCAAGTGTCCGTCAAACAAGCCGACGGTAGCTGGCAAACCCAAGATGCGGCAGACTTGCGCCGTGGGCAGGTGGTACTGGCTGGTACAGGCACGCGCATTGCCGCCGATGGGCAGGTCATTGCAGGCGACGGCTGGTGTGATGAAAGCCATTTGACAGGCGAGTCATTGCCCCTACAAAAAACCGTTGGCAGCCGTGTGCTGGCAGGCGCGTTGGTCACCGATGGCAGCGTAGAATACCGTGTCAGCGCGACGGGGCAGGCAACACAACTGGGCGATTTGATACAGGCCTTGCATGACGCACAAGGCAGCAAGGCAGACATGGCACGGCTTGCCGATAAGGTATCGGCGGTGTTTGTGCCTGTGGTGGTTTTGCTTGCGCTATTGTGTTGGTTGGTCAATCGCGCGGTAGGCATCGCAGCGGATGACGCGCTGCTGCGTGCGGTGTCGGTGCTCGTCATTGCGTGCCCGTGCGCGCTGGGACTTGCGACCCCTGCGGCGATTATGGCAGGCATGGGGGTGGCTGCGCGGCATGGGGTGTGGTTTAAGGACGCGCAGGCCTTGGAGGCGGCAGGCGGTATTGACACCTTGGTGTTAGACAAAACGGGGACGCTGACCCAAGGCACGCCACAGGTTATCGCTGAGTATCAAACGCCTGCATTTGCGGCGACGGGGCTGGATGAGGCTACGCTACTGTATTTGGTTGGTGAAACTGAGCGGCGCACCAACCATCCGTTGGCCCGCGCATTGACGGCATTTAGCCAACAGCGACTTGCCACTGTATCGGCTAAAACACGCCAAATGCTCAGCCAAGATTTTGATATTGGCAACGTACAAACCGTGGCAGGGCAGGGCGTGCAGGCGCAAGTCAGCCAGCTTAGCACGGGCAAAAACTTTGTCCTAAACATCGGTAGTCCTGCATGGCTTGGGCTAACGTTGCCTGATGAGATCGCGCAATCGTCAGCGTGGCAAATCGCCAGCCAAGTGGCAGTCAGCGTGGATGGCACACCTGTGGCGGCGTTTGCCTTGGCAGACGCGCTCAAGCCTGAGGCAGCGGTTGCCTTGGCAGACTGGCATGACATGCGGCTTGATGTGTGGCTGCTAAGCGGTGACAAGCCCAGCGTGGTGCGGCATATTGGCGAAAAATTGCGCCTACCTTCTGCGCAAACTTTGGGAGATATGCGCCCAACTGACAAAGCCGAGCACATTCGCGCGCTGCAAACACAGGCTCAGCGCGTGGCGATGGTGGGCGATGGTATCAACGACGCACCAGCGTTGGCGGTGGCAGATGCCAGTTTTGCCGTTGCCCATGCTACTGATATTGCCAATCACAGTGCAGCAGCGCGTCTGCTTGGTGGTGGTTTACAGCAGCTGACCGCGGCGTTACAAATCGCCCGTGCGACCCTACACACCATTCGGCAAAATCTGTTTTTTGCTTTTGTGTATAACGCCATTGGCATGGCACTGGCAGCGGTTGGACTGTTAAACCCCATGGTAGCTGCCGCGGCAATGGCGATGAGCTCGCTGTCGGTGCTGTTTAATGCGCTACGGCTCAACCGTTGGCACGCGCCACATGCGGATAAGATTTCATCTTAACGCGCGCAAGATTAGCAAAAAATCTGCGCCGACTGTGGTATGATAGCGCCATTTAAGTGGCTTATCTGCTTAGCTTTATTGTTGGTTTATTGACTGGTTTAATTTTTTTGCCAAAACTTGTGTAAGGACAGCCCATGTACGCCGAAAACACCACCCAAAACAACCAAATTATCGACATCGTGGCGCGTGAAATTTTGGATTCACGCGGTAACCCAACGGTAGAAGCCGATGTCATCTTAGCCGACGGCACGGTAGGCCGCGCCGCCGCGCCCAGTGGTGCATCAACGGGTTCGCGCGAGGCGTTAGAATTGCGTGACGGCGACAAAAACCGCTACTTGGGCAAAGGTGTCAAAAAAGCCGTTGCCAACATCAATAGCGAAATTCGGGCGGCATTGGTGGACAGTGATGTCACCGCCCAACGCGCGCTGGATGACAAATTGATTGCCCTTGATGGCACTGACAACAAAGCCCACTTAGGCGCAAATGCCACCTTGGCGGTATCGTTGGCGGCGGCGCGTGCAGCAGCGGCTTCGCAAAAATTACCGTTGTTTCAATATATTGCCAATCTACGCGGGCAAACTTCATTGTCTATGCCTGTTCCGATGATGAATATCTTAAACGGCGGTGCACACGCCGACAACACCGTGGATATTCAAGAATTCATGATTGAACCAATTAACTTTACCAGTTTTGCTGAGGCACTGCGCGCAGGGACAGAAGTTTTTCATAGCCTAAAATCGGTGCTCAAAAAGCAAGGTTTAAATACCGCCGTCGGCGATGAAGGCGGTTTTGCGCCCAATTTACGCTCAAACGAAGAAGCTATTACCGTCATCATGCAGGCGATTGAGCAAGCAGGCTACCAAGCAGGCAAGGATATTTATTTGGCGCTTGATTGTGCGTCGAGCGAGTTTTATCGCGATGGGCAGTATGTACTGGCAGGTGAGGGTAATAAGGCGTTTGATGCGCATGGCTTTGCCGATTACTTGGCGGATTTGGTGCGCCAATACCCCATTATCTCGATCGAAGACGGCTTGGATGAGTCTGATTGGCAAGGCTGGGCATATTTGACCGAGAAATTGGGCAAAACCGTGCAGTTGGTTGGTGATGACTTATTTGTCACCAATCCAAAAATCTTGCAACAAGGCATTGATCAACACATCGGCAACGCGATTTTGATTAAATTTAACCAAATCGGCACGTTGTCAGAAACCTTAGATGCTATTTATCTTGCCAAACAAAACGACTACGCCACGGTGATTAGCCACCGTTCGGGCGAAACCGAAGACAGCACGATTGCTGACTTGGCGGTGGGTACTGCCGCAGGACAAATCAAAACAGGCTCACTGTGCCGTTCTGACCGTGTGGCAAAATATAACCAACTGCTGCGCATCGAACAGATGGTGACCGCAAGCTACCACGGTGCGCAAGAGTTCATCGGCTTGCGTAACCCCAAGGCATAAGATTGTAAACGGTTTTAAACACCGTGGTTTAAACAAGGCGCACAACAGGTGCGCCTTTGGTTTTTTTGTGGTCAAGTCATGCAAAAATGCTTATCATCCGTTTGCCGATTTGCTAGAATAAACGCCAGATGTCACCATGACTGCGCCACGTTTTACCGCCTTGACCACCAAGCTTTGATTGTACCTCATGACCCATATCCGCCAACTGTTGATGATTGTGTTTGCCATGGCCGTGCTGCTGGCGTTGCAGTGGCAATATTGGTTTGGCGTGAATGGGCATGGCGATGTGGCAAAAATTAGCAAACAAATCAGCGAACAACGCTACATCAACAGCGAGCAGCAAAAAGCCAATGCCGTATTGGCGGCTGATGTCAATGACCTCAAAAATGGCTTAGAAGCGGTTGAAGAACACGCGCGTGTGGATCTGGGGCTGATTAAAGCAGGCGAGACGTTTGTCCAAATGTCCACCGCCGAGCAGGTGTATAGCCCTGACAGTAACCCCGACAGCCGCGATAGCACTGTGAGCCGATCAAACCCTTGATGGCGGTATGCTATCTGCCCAGCCCATCTAATTTACCCAGCTTTTATCTTAGCCCTAAGCCATCCATGTCAAACCCCAACCAAACCACCGCGATGCCCAATATTCATGCGCTGATTGTTGCCGCAGGCGTGGGCAAGCGATTTGGCGGCAGCGTGCCCAAACAATACACGTGCATTGATGGGCAAACTGTGTTACAGCACAGTGTCGCGGCGTTGGCGCAGGTGGCAGCGTTGGTGCGTTGTCATGTCGTGATTGCGCGTGATGATGCGTTTGCCCCGACGTTGGATTTTGCGTTGCCGATTCATTGGGTTGAGGGCGGTGCAGAGCGCATGGATTCGGTGCGCCATGGCGTGCAGGCGATTTGGCAGGCAGGTTTTGACAGTGCCGATGATTGGGTATTGATTCATGACGCGGCGCGTCCATGCGTGCAGGCGGCAGACATTGCGCGGCTGATTGCACAGGCAACGCAGCACCCAGCAGGCGGCCTGCTAGCCGTGCCCGTGCGCGATACCGTCAAACGCGCCACCGTGCAAAACGGCCAAACCTTGGCAGCAACCACGCTGGCACGTCATGAACTGTGGTTGGCACAAACGCCGCAGCTGTTTCCGATTGGCAAGCTAATCAATTACCTTGAACAGGCGCAGACATTGGGACTTGGCTTTACTGATGAGGCCAGTTTGTTTGAGCACTTTGCCCAAAATACGGGTGAATATCCGCTGTTGGTTGAGGGCAGCCACAGCAACATCAAATTGACCTTTGCCGAGGATATCGTGTTTGCCAAAGCGTGGTTGCCGCACATTTAGTGTGGTTGGATTTTTGGGCAGTGGGTTTGGGTTTTAGATAAAAAAGATTTTAAACCAAGAAGGTTTTAGGCAAAAAAAATCGCCCCTCTTGACAAGACGGACGATTTTAGAATAAGTGGCGTCCCCACGGGGATTCGAACCCCGGTTACCGCCGTGAAAGGGCGATGTCCTAGGCCTCTAGACGATGGGGACGCAGAAGACGGTTAGGATATGCAATAAAGCACTTTGCCCAAGCGGAAGCATATAATAGTGTTTTTGACCGAGCGCGTCAAGCATTTTTATGCGATTTTTGTGATTTTTTGCCAAATTTTTTGTGATGGTTAAAACGTGGCGGATACTGGCTGGTACGATAAACGCAGGCGATGCGTGTGTGGGTAGTGTTGGCGCAGGTTTTCGGGTAAGATAGGCGGCAAACTTGCTGGCTGGTAGGGTCTGACGCTACAGGCTGCCAGCTTTGAGGGGTATAGCGTTGGTCATTTTTGGATTGACACGTTAATGAATGGTCTAACGACAGTTAGCCACACACAGTGGGAGCAACGACGATGAAAATCGCCATCAGCGCAGGCATTGAATACGCCTTAAACGTCAATTATCGCACGATTGGGCTGGATTCGACGGATTTTACCAACATCGCGGCGGTGGTGGTGACGATGGCGGATTTGCCGTTTGTTCATGAGGAGTTGGACAGTTTGGGCTTTGATATCCCAACGTTTGTGGCGATTAAATACGGCGATAGCGTGCCCGATGCGTGGTTGCCGCATGTGTATGGCGTGCTTGAGCTTGCCGATGACCAAAAATATTACAACGGGCAGTTGGTCAATGCGGCGGCAAGTGATTATATCGCCACGCTGGATCCGCCGTTTTTTCAGGCATTGATGGAGTACACCGATTACGGCAACGCGGCGTTTGATTGCCCAGGGCACCAAGGTGGGCAGTTTTTTCGTAAGCATCCATCGGGACGGCGGTTTTATTTGTATTTTGGCGAGCCGTTGTTTCGCGCCGATTCGTGCAACGCCGATGTACGTTTAGGCGATTTGCTGATTCATGAAGGCCCAGCGTATGAGGCACAAGCCCATGCCGCCAAAGTATTTAACGCGGATAAAACCTATTTTGTGCTCAATGGCACGTCGTCATCCAACAAAATTGCCATCGGTGCGTTGGTGACGCATGGTGATTTGGTGTTGTTTGACCGCAACAACCACAAATCGGTGTATCAAGGCGCATTGACGATGGCAGGCGGCACGCCCGTGTATTTAGAAACGGACCGCAATGCGTACGGCTTGATTGGTGGGATTCCTGCGTATTGTTTTGAGGAAGCTGAAATCCGTGCGCGTATTCGTGAGGTCGCGCCCGAACGCGCCGATGCGCCGCGGCCGCTGCGTTTGGCGGTGATCCAGCTGGGCACGTATGACGGCACGATTTATAACGCGCGCCAAGTGGTGGATAAAATTGGCCATTTGTGCGATTATATTTTGTTTGATAGCGCATGGGTGGGCTATGAGCAGTTTATCCCGATGATGCGTGATTGCTCGCCTTTGTTGCTTGAGCTGGGTGAGGACGACCCTGGTATTTTGGTCACCCAATCGGTGCACAAGCAGCAAGCAGGGTTTTCGCAAGCCTCACAGATTCACAAAAAAGACAACCACATTCGCGGACAGGCGCGGTATGTCAATCATAAACGCTTTAACAATTCGTTTATGATGCACGTCTCAACAAGCCCGTTTTATCCGCTGTTTGCCTCGCTCGATGTCAATGCCAAAATGCATGAGGGCAAAGCTGGGCAGCGCATGTGGCATGAGTGCGTGGTCGGCGCGATTGAGGCGCGTAAGATGCTGCTGGACACCTGTGAGCTGATTTTGCCGTTTGTACCGCCGACGATTGATGGCAAGCCGTGGCAGGATTATGACACCGAGGTGATTGCCAATGACATTCGGTTTTTCCGTTTTGAGGCAGGCGCGCGTTGGCACGATTTTGCCCATTATGCACAAAATCAATACTTTATTGACCCGTGTAAGCTGCTTTTGACCACGCCTGGCATTGATATGCAAACGGGCGAGTACCAAGCCACGGGGATACCTGCGGCAATTTTGGCACACTATCTGCGCGAAAGCTCGGTGATTCCTGAAAAAGCTGACCTCAACTCAATTTTGTTTTTGCTCACGCCTGCTGAGACGTTGGCAAAATTTCAACATTTGGTGGCGCGGATTGTGCGTTTTGAGCGTCATATTCGCAATGACAGCCCCGTCAGCGACGTGTTGCCGACGCTTGCCAAGGCATTTGTGCATTACCGTGCGTTGAGTATTAATCAGCTGTGCCAACAACTGCATGATTTTTATAAGCAATATCAACTCAATCAGCTGCAAAAGCAGATGTTTGAGCGCGCGCACCGCCCCAAAGTTGCCATGAGTGCGTTTGATGCGCATGTGGCGTTTATCAAAAATCAGATTGAGCTGGTGCCTTTGGGTGAGATTCGTGGGCGTATCGCGATGGAAGGCGCATTGCCCTATCCACCGGGGGTGTATTGTATCGTACCAGGTGAGGTATGGGACGGAGCGGTGTTGGATTATTTCTTGGCATTAGAAGACGGTGTCAATCGCTTACCGGGCTTTGAGCCTGAGGTGCAAGGCGTGTATTGGGACTACAACGACGCTGGGCGCAAGACCGCCTACGCGTATGTGTTGGCCAAAAACACGGCCAATTAAGCGGCTGTTGCCCCAATCAGCGCCCAATTGCCATCATTTTGTCAAATTTGCGCGTTAAACTTATGTGTTTGAATAAATTTTGCTATCTAAGTAAGCTATGATGACAGACCCATGTGACAAACCCTCAGGTGATAAGTTGCCTTGGCGTCACACGACAGGGTTTTAAAATTGCTGAGTGATTGGACTATCAAATAACTAGACACAAGGACAGGCAACGGCGTGGCAAGTTTGGCTTTGACATCGGCAAATACAGTGGAGATGCCTGCGCATCGCCCATCGGTGTGGTGGTGGCTGCTTGGGCTGCTGATGCTTGCCGCAAGCTTGGTTGTGCAGCTGCCTGCGGCGTGGTTGGTCAAAAAATTTGCGCCCAACAACCCTTATTTGCAACACGTGGCGGGCAATCTGTGGCACGGACAAGCCAACTGGCAGCTTAGCGTGCGCCCCAATCAGCCGCTGGTTGGCACAGTGGATTGGCAGTGGCAGCCGTGGCGTTTATTGACAGGCAACATGGGTTTTGCTATCAAAATCGACAGCCGCCAAACCCAGCTGACGGGCACGATTGCTCTAAATCGCACAACATGGCAAGTCGCTGATGTCTCAGGAAAAATCACCGCTGAGACATTGCGCCAACTGGTTGATTGGCAACTGCCTGATACGCCACTTGTGGTAAATCACGTGCACGTCAAAAAAACCAAACAAGGCTACCCCAAAGCCGACGGCACACTCACGTGGGCAGGTGGCGAGGTGGGCTACCCCAACGCAGGGCGTGTGTATCAGCTAAATTTACCAACCATATTGGGGACTTTGACCAGCGAAACAGCACGCACGGCAGGTGGAGCAGCCAATAGCGGGACGAATGGCGCGGTGCTACACCTGGCTTTAACCAACGAACAAGGACAACGGCTTGGCGATTTGCGTCTGGACAATGATGCCATGCTGGATGTTGCCTTGACCCAGCGGCTACTTAAAACCATGCCAAAATATCACGGCAAAGGCGTGGATGACAGCGTGATTGTCACCACCCGTCAGCCGATTGGCGCGTTACGCTAGGGCAGTGCCAGTATGAAAACATCGCTTCGCGCCGTCCGCTCAGCAAATAGCCCTGCGTCTGCAGTCACCGTCAATGTTTTGGCAAAATTTTATCCGTTGCTGTTATTGCTGATGTTGGTGTGGTTGGCATGGACGGTTGCACGGCTGATATGGCTGGTGCTTGCCCCACCAGTCATCCCCAATTTGCCGCCTGTTGCCTTGCAATCATCCGATACCGCACCGATGAGCAGCAACGCCTTGGATATATTCGCCCAGCCCATCGCGTCCACACCTGCGCCAGCCGAGCCTGCGCCACCGCCTGATATCAAGGTATTGGGCGTGACCGTGGCAAGCCCTGCGCGGCTGTCGTTTGCCATCATCAATGCCGACGGCAAAACCCAAAGCGTGCGCGTTGGTGACCTAATTGCTGAGACTGATTACCAATTATTTGCCGTGCACGCGGATCACATCGTACTGTTGGCAAGCAATGGGCAACAAGCCCAAGTCAAGTTTGGTGAGCCCTTTGCGCTTGACCAAAGCGATGCCATCCGCGCCAAACAAAGCGAAGCGGGCAGCAACAGTCTATTGCCGCCGCCAAGCCCTACGCTGTCTACCGATGCCAGCCCCATGCCAAGTGGCAATCCTGACCACGAGCGCGACGACCCAAGTGAACCTGCCAGCCCAAGCAATCTGACGCCTGCGCCCACGCAAGAAACGGGTGCTAAAAAAGCCCTGACAGGCGCGATTAACAACCTTGAGCAAAACCCTGCTGCCTACCTCAGCCAAATGGGTGTTGCCGCAACAGGTGAGGGCTATTTGGTCACCGATGGCACACCAGCAGGGCTCAAAAGTCGGCTGGGCTTGCAAACGGGTGATCGTGTGGTGTCGGTAAACGGGCAAAACGTTGGCGTAAGCCCACAGCAGGATGCCGAACTGCTCAAACAAGTGCGCCAGTCAGGCAATGCCCAAATCCAAGTCCAGCGCGGTGACCAAGTCATCACCGTGCGCCAATCGTTTTAGACGGTTGTATTTTGCCAAAAGATTTTGTTAAGGTACTGTCAGGTTTAAAGACCGATGTGCAAGAACCCTGTTAGGAAAGTTATGAACGCTCAACCTCGGTTTGCCGCGCCTATGCGGTTGTCAAAGTCTTTCGCCCGCGCATGGTTGGGTGCGTGTTTGCTTGCCGCCACAGGTCTGACCAGCCTAAGCGCGCACGCTGAGACAGGCTACAAGGTGCATCTACAAGACGCGGATATCAAGGCATTTATTGACCAAGTTGCCAGTATCACGCACAAAAACTTTGTCCTAGACCCACGTGTCAATGGCAATGTCACCGTGATTGCCAACAAAACCTTATCCGAGCAAGAAGTTTATGATTTATTTTTGGCGGTGATGAAAGTCAATGGCATTGTTGCCATCAATCGCGGCGATATTACCGAGCTGGTGCCCGACTCAGTCGCCAAGCAATCGGGCATTGATGTGGATTTGCGCGGACGCAGCAGCGGCAGTCAAATGACGACGCGGATTTTTTATTTGACCAACACCAATGCCAACGACATCTTAAACGTTTTGCGCCCGATGATGCCGCCGTACGCCAATGCCACAGCGGTCAATAGCCTCAACGCGGTGATTTTGTCCGACCGCGCCGACCACCTCAACGAATACGCCAAGCTGATTGCCAACCTAGACAACAACATCAACGACCAGCTTACCATCATCCCCTTACGCCACGTCGATCCCAAACGCATGATGGACTTGCTAAATTCATTAATCGGCACGACAGGCGGCGGTAGCAGCGCGCCAGCATCCGCACAGGGGCAGGGCGGGCAAGCCAGCGGTGTTAGCAGCAGCGGCAACAACGGGCTAATTAGCCTAATCGCTGACCCTGCCGCTGACCGTTTATTGGTCAAAGGTAGCCCTGAGCTGACCGCCAAAGTGCGCCAAATGGTTGAGCAGCTTGACACAGTATCTTCCAAACGCTTGAGTGGCTTACGTGTGTTTCGCCTCAAATACGCCAGTGCGCCACATATCGCCGACATGCTACGCGCTTTACTGGCTTATCAATCCATCAACAGCGCAGGCGACCGCAGTACCTTGCAAGCCACGTCGATGTTTGATACCACCAACAACACAAGTGCCACCACCTCGACGACCAGCACAACCAGCGAAAACTCACCCACAGGTTCGCCGATTAACACCAGCACGACCAGCACCGCAGGGGCTAGCAATGTCAGCACAACGGGGCGACCCTTTAGCATTATCGCTGACCAAACCCAAAACTCAGTCATTGTCAATGCCAGCCCTGAGCTGATGCCAGAAATTGAAGCCGCTATCGAGCAGCTAGACAGCCGCCGTGACCAAGTGCTCATTCAAGCCGCCATCATGGAAGTCTCGGGCAATGACACCCAACAACTTGGCGTACAATGGGCGTTGGGCAGTGCCAACAGCGGTATCGGGATTGTCAATTTTAGCAACGTTGGTGCAGGGCTAACCAACCTTGCTGCCGAAGTGTTACAAAAATCTCCCGGCTCAGCCGCTGCTGCCGTCTCAGGCGCATTCTTGGGCTTAGGTGACAGCCGCGTCAATAGCAGCGGTAACCGTGAGTTTTATGGCGCGATTCTACAAGCCATCGACAAAACCAATAGTGCCAACCTACTGTCCATGCCGTCTATCGTCACTTTGGACAACGAAAAAGCCAATATCTTGGTTGGGCAAAACGTGCCATTTGTCACAGGCTCTTACACCACCAACGGCAACAGCTCGACCAACCCATTTCAGACCATCACCCGGCAAGATGTCGGGGTAAACCTCAATGTCATTCCGCACATTGGCGACAACGGCACGGTACGCCTTGAGATTTCACAAGAAGTGTCATCGCTTGTCGAAAATACGCTCAATAACACCAGTGGCGTGGTCACCAACAAAAACCTCATCCGCACCACCGTGCTGGCAGACGACCAACAAACCATCGCGCTTGGCGGCTTGATGCGTGACAACAGCACCTACAACCAACAAAAAGTGCCGGGCTTGGGCGACCTACCGGGTATTGGCGGCCTATTTCGCTCAAAAAGTAAAAACGCCGACAAAACCAACCTTATCGTATTTTTACAACCAACGATTTTACGCAATGGCAGCGCCGTGGCAAGCGTTACCGAGCGCAGCCTTGATGGCATACGTACCATGCAACTGGTGATTGACAAAAACGGCACACTCAAGCAGCTACCGCTCAATGTCGCGCCCATGTATCCAAACCCTGCGCCTGCGCCCCGTCAAGGCGAGCTCAATGTAGCGACCAATGACTTGGTGCGCCCAACCGCACAAAACCTAACCAACACACCCGTTGCACGGCGCACCACAACCATGCCAACTACCACAAGCGATAGCCAACCTGCCGTGCCTGTCAGCGTGACCACACCCACAAACGCCACCACGCCGATCACCGTCATACCCACGCCGCCAGCCGTCACGCCCGTGCTTGACAGTACCGCATCAAATCCCTAAACTTGAGCAAATTTAACCATGCAATCATCTCAAACCCTTACAAATTCAATCAGTTAAGAGATACCGTCATGTCTGCACCGCACGCCCCATCCACCACCCAATCGCCTTTGGCATGGCAGCTTATTGGCTTGTCGCCTGCGTTGGGTGATCTGACCTTGAACGTCGATCGCGACTTGACGGTCGGACGCAATGCGCAAAATGATATCGTGCTTGCCAGTGGGCAGGTATCACGCCAACACGCGCGTTTATCCATTCAAGCCAAGCGATTGCAGCTACAAGACTTGGGCTCGGCCAACGGCACATTTGTCAATGGCAAACGCCTATCGGGTGAACCCGTCACGCTGCAACTTGGCGATGAAGTTGCCTTTGCTGATTTGGCATTTGTCGTGGCAAGCGAGGATTTAGCCGATGGCATGGACGCGCTAGCAGCGGTGCTAACCACACCCAACACAGCGACGACCGAAGTGTATACCATCAGCCACGAACCACCAACCGCCAAAGCCATTGCCACAGATAACGCGATTCACACCACCGCCACCGCCGATATCGACACACCAACCATCAGCCCTGCACCTGCTACCAAACAGCCACAGCCTACCCCCATGCCAACGCCCACAGCAACTGATGATGCTATGCCCAAGGCTGCCGCACTTGCGCCAACACCCAGCGAGCCTGCACCTGCGCTATTACCAACCGCCAGCGAGGATCACCACGAGCTTGCCAAACAAGGCAGCAAGCATAGCACTGTTGCCATTGCCGTCGTCGTGATCGTGGCGTTGATCATCATCGTGGCATTGTTTTTTCGCTAACCCTGCCACCAACGCATAAAAATACCACCAAAATGCGCTGTTGCACCCATTTTGGCAAAATAAATGCAAAAAAATAAAAAAAACACTTGCAACCTGCGAAAATTTTGCTAAAATGCTCACCACTTTCAAGCAATGCCAATCAGCCGCTAGCCAACACCAAGGCAGCAACACTGAAGGCAAAACTGCTAAGCCGGCTTAGCTCAGTTGGTAGAGCAACTGACTTGTAATCAGTAGGTCGCCAGTTCGATTCCGGCAGCCGGCACCATTTAGCAGATTAGTCTTGAAAGACCCTTTGGTGGGATTCCCGAGCGGTCAAAGGGGACGGACTGTAAATCCGTTGCGAGAGCTTCGAAGGTTCGAATCCTTCTCCCACCACCATATCTGCGATGTTATAGATGCAAAATCAGCTTGCGGGTGTAGTTTAGTGGTAGAACCTCAGCCTTCCAAGCTGATGGTGCGGGTTCGATTCCCGCCACCCGCTCCATACCTGCATGCTTACATCTCATCTAAAAGCCACCCATGGCTGACCACACGCTCATATAGCTCAGAGGTAGAGCACTCCCTTGGTAAGGGAGAGGTCCCGAGTTCAACTCTCGGTATGAGCTCCATAGCTCCCAGTGACGCCTAAACGCTCATCCGCACCAGTTTTTATAAGCATTTACGTATTTGCACCCATCTATTTACAAAAAAAACTGCAAAATTTTACCAAAACCTAGTAAGATTTGAAGATTTGTGCTATATTATTTTTTCTAAAACCTATAAATTTAAGATAAAATCCCCACATCATCAACTGTGCAATATTTTGTCTTAAACGCTCACTTGCGGCTTTAGGCAAGAATCGTTAAAATTGCGCTAAGCAATCAAACCCACAGCTTTTTATAAAGCCTATGGGCTAACTTGAGAGGACATAACCATGGCAAAGGCCAAATTTGAACGCACCAAGCCGCACGTCAACGTCGGCACCATTGGACACGTTGACCACGGCAAAACCACATTGACCGCGGCGATTGCAACCGTAGCCGCCAAGAACTACGGCGGAGAAGCCAAAGACTACGCCTCAATCGACTCAGCGCCAGAAGAAAAAGCGCGTGGTATCACCATCAACACCTCACACATTGAATACGACACCCCAACCCGTCACTACGCCCACGTAGATTGCCCAGGGCACGCTGACTATGTCAAAAACATGATCACCGGTGCAGCGCAGATGGACGGCGCGATTTTGGTCGTATCAGCCACCGATGGTCCTATGCCACAAACACGCGAACACATCCTACTATCACGCCAAGTAGGCGTACCATACATCATGGTATTCCTAAACAAATGCGACATGGTAGACGACGAAGAACTTCTTGAACTTGTCGAAATGGAAGTGCGCGAACTACTATCAAGCTACGACTTTCCTGGTGACGACACCCCAATCATCAAAGGCTCAGCCCTAGAAGCCCTAAACGGCAACGACGGCAAATACGGTGAGCCCGCCGTTGTAGAACTGCTAGAAACCCTAGACAGCTACATTCCAGAACCAGAGCGTGCGATTGACAAACCCTTCTTGATGCCAATCGAAGACGTATTCTCAATCTCTGGACGCGGTACGGTAGTCACAGGGCGTGTAGAATCAGGCATCATCAAAGTTGGTGAAGAAATCGAAATCGTCGGTATCAAACCAACCCAAAAAACCACCTGTACAGGTGTTGAGATGTTCCGCAAAATGCTAGACGAAGGTCGTGCAGGCGAGAACTGTGGCGTGTTGCTACGTGGTACTAAGCGTGAAGAAGTACAACGTGGACAAGTCTTGGCAAAACCAGGCTCAATCAAACCACACACCAAATTTGACGCAGAAGTCTACGTATTGTCAAAAGAAGAAGGTGGCCGTCACACCCCATTCTTGAATGGCTATCGCCCACAATTCTACTTCCGCACCACAGACGTAACAGGCGCAATCACCTTGCCAGAAGGCGTTGAAATGGTAATGCCTGGTGACAACGTTGAGATGAGCGTTGAATTGATTCACCCAATCGCGATGGACAAAGGCTTGCGCTTTGCGATTCGTGAGGGTGGTCGCACCGTGGGCGCAGGCGTGGTATCGGAAGTTACTGCGTAATTGTGCTTTAGGTGATACACCGCAAAAAGAGCTGCCCGTGGGTGGCTCTTTTTT
>NZ_JCADBW010000009.1:0-90485 GCF_059264685.1 Faucicola sp. SE7633
CGATACTTTGCCAGTTGATTAGGTTATGTAGTTCATCGAGTTCTTCGATGGCTTTGTGAGCGTTAATGAGACTGTCTGCTAGGGAGAGTTGCCCTGTTTGTTTCCATGCCATATTCGTGTCTTTTGCCATCTGTTTGATTTTACTGTATTATATCACTTTTACAAACTTTTGTGCATTTGTTCGTGCAAAGGTTTTTTTTATTTTAAATTCTTAAAAATTATCTAAACTTATTGAAAATTGCTGTCACAATCCCCGATAATGCATAAATCACGCTGATGGCTAAAATACCCGCAGGAATATCGTACAATACAATACCGAGTGCAAATACCAACAAAATCAGTACCACAAACGGTACACGTTTTTTGTCAAACTGCTTAAAGCTATGGTATTTTAAATTACTCACCATCAATAAACCCGAGATCACCACCCAAACAGCGGCAACGATCGCAAAACCATGACTACTGCGTGGTAGCTCAGCTTGCCAGCTCATGTGCACCATGACAAAACTGGTCACCAAAATTGCCGCCAGTGGGCTTGCCACACCGATAAAATATTTTTTATCCACCACACCGATTTGCACATTAAACCGCGCCAAACGCATAGCAGCGCACGCCGCGAACACAAATGCGCAGGCAATGCCAATCCGCCCCAGTGGTTGCAGAGCGTAATGATAAATCAGCAACGCAGGTGCAAGCCCAAAGGCAATACAGTCGGCTAGCGAATCCATCTGCTCACCAAACGGGCTTTGCGCGTTGAGCATGCGCGCGGCGCGGCCATCTAGCCCATCAAGCAGCGCGGATACAAAAATTGCCAAACTGGCATGATAAAAATGCCCATCTCCAAGCGCACTTTGGGTAATCGAATAAAACCCTGCCAACAGTGATAGCAGGGTGAAACTATTGGGTATCAAGTACACGCCTTTTTGGGCAATGGTTTTATCGGCCACGCGCGCATGCTCGATAACCTCAAAAGTCAAGCCGTCGTAGTGGTCGCCCTCAGCTTGTTGGCGCAGCTGCTGATCATGCAACTGTTCTTGCTCACTTAAGGGCGCATGGGGCGGTTGGTCGTTAAAATTGGGTGTCATGGTTGTTTGGTGGGGTTAAGATTCAGCAAAATTTTTGCACGTTGTTTAGGCGGCAGACTTTTTAACATTTCATCTTGACGCAAGGGCTAGCCACCCATCACTCACCAACCAGCCAGCGCACCTGTGTACGTGCATCTTGGGCGATGGGTGGGCTGTCAGGGTGCTGCAAAATCGGCTGCAGGTAGTCCAAAATTGCCGCCGCGTGGGTGTCAAATTGCCACGGCGGATTCATGATGAGCAATCCACTGCCATTAAGACCCATTGGCACATCGGGCGGATAAGCATACAGCTCAAGCACCAGTTGGCGGCGAATGGCGGTGCGCTGCATTTTTTTGTAAAACAGGCTCACCGCATCGGGATTTTTGAGCGGATACCACAGCGCCAGTACGCCTGTCGCCCATTTGCTATGCGCTTTTACCAACAAGTCCACCAAACTGCTAAAGTCGCGGTGTTCCTGCTCAAATGGTGGGTCAAGCAGTACCAAGCCGCGTTTTTCCTGCGGTGGCACGACAGCAAGCACGCCCTCATAAGCGTTACGGTGGTGAATGCCGATAGGCAGCTGGTGTAGCTGATAGTTGAGTGCGTCGTACTCATCGGCATGGTGTTCAAAGGCTTCGGCACGGATGGCAGGTTCGGGGTGTTTTTCGACATGGTGGGCGATAAACCATGGCGATCCGGGGTACACGTGCTTATCATAACGTGCTTTAGCCGCTGCCAAATCTTGCAAATAGGTCTGCACCGCAGGCGGCGCGTTGGTGTTATCGTGTGCCAAAAGGCGCGTGACACCAAGCTGGGCTTCGTTGGTTTTTTTTGCTTCTTCGCTTGCCAGCGAATACAGCCCACGACCGCCATACGCGTCAAGCACATAATACGGTTTGGGTTTTTGGCTTAGTTGGGCAAGCAGTTGCAACAGCAAGCAATGTTTGACCACATCGGCAAAATTGCCTGCGTGATAACTGTGAAGGTAATTCATCTGCGCCCCTTACTGCCAATGCTGGCTTAATTTATTCAAATGCCAATTGCAACGCTAAATTTGTGCAAATCTAGCTTGACGGCGGCAAATGTGTGTACCAATACACGCTGGTATCTTGCCACACACGCCAAGCTGTACCGCCTGTTGCCTTGATTATCAAACCGCTATGGTAGCATAGCTTGACACACGCTGCTGATATTTTTACACTTAAGTTTTTTGCAAAAGTGTGCCTAGCTTGACCACGACCTTTGACCCGACCTCAACGCTTGCTGATTGTGCCGAACAAGCCCCATCACACCGATTAGACCAATCGCCCCATTTAGCCACCCACCTGGCCACAAGTTTAGAACCCGATGCGCGGTTTATGGTGGATTGGGCGGCACGGATTGGCGATACGGGGCTTGATGCGCTGGCAACCAACGGTTTTTGGCAAATAGACGACTGCTTTGCCGCGCCTGCCTTACACGCCTTACAAACCGAAAGCGGCTTTATCGACTACCGTTTGGCAAATTTAACCGCAGGCAGGCACGCGCGTGAAATTCGTGGCGACCGTATCCGCTGGCTAGATGATACTTGCCCGTATGGTATGGCGTACTTACGCGCTATTGAGCATTTGGCAAGTTGGTTTAACGCCACGCTGTACACAGGTATTCAGCGGTGTGAAGCGCATTATGCCTGCTACCCGGCAGGCTTTGGTTACCAATGGCACACCGACAACCCACACGGGCGCGATGAGCGCGTGTTGTCCGCGGTGTTTTATCTCAATGATGATTGGGGCGCGGCAGACGGTGGTGAGTTGGTGCTGCTCGACGCGCACGATACGGTGCAAACGTGCCAACCGCGCGCCAATCGGCTGCTGATATTCAACAGCGATTTGCGCCATCAGGTCAATATCACCCAGCGTACTCGCTATTCTATCGCCACATGGATGCGCCGTGATATGGCGATGGTTTAATTGCTCATGGCACTGTCATCCTACTGTTAGGAACTTAATATGTCGCAACCGCTATCCCCTGTTTTGGATTTAAGCCTACAACTGATGCGTGAGCCTTCCGTCACGCCGTACGATGGTGCGTGCCAAGATATCTTGGCGGCGCGGCTGGCTTTATTGGGTTTTGACTGCGAAACCTTGTATTTTGGCGATGCCCAAGCCACAGGGCGCGACGCACAGGTCAAAAATCTGTGGGCAACGCGGCGCGGTGCTGCCAAAGCTGACCAAGAGACTGCCCCATCCAAGCCCGTGTTGTGCTTTGTCGGGCATACCGATGTTGTGCCAACGGGTGATGCAGCGTTGTGGATGTATCCACCGTTTGAGCCGACCTTACACGCAGGTTATTTGTACGGGCGCGGCGCGGCGGATATGAAAACCGCTATCGCGGCGTTTGTGGTGGCGTTAGAACGCTTTATTGGAAAGTACCCCGAGCATGGGGGCGATATCGCGCTCTTGATTACGGCCGACGAAGAAGGCCCATCGGTACATGGTACGGCAGCGGTGGTCAAGACACTACGCGAGCGCGGTGAGCGCATCGATTATTGCATTGTCGGTGAGCCGTCAAGCAGCCAGCAGGTGGGCGATGTTATCAAACACGGGCGGCGTGGGTCATTGGGCGGTTATTTGACTGTGACGGGCAGGCAAGGCCATGTCGCCTATCCGCAGCTGGCCGTCAATCCCATTCATCACGCTTTGCCTGCGTTGGCAGAGCTTGCCGCAACAACATGGGACAATGGCAACGCAGATTTTCCGCCAACCAGTTTGCAAATTGCCAATTTAAATGCGGGCACGGGTGCAAGCAATGTCATTCCGCAAACCTTGAGCGCACAGTTTAATTTTCGTTTTTCGACCCAAACAACAGCCGACGCACTACAAGCCAAAACCGAAGCGATTTTTGCCAAACACTTTGCCAACTGTGAGGCGCACTACCACATCGACTGGCAGCTATCGGGGCAGCCGTTTTTAACAGCGCGTGGGGCGTTGCTGGACGCTTGCCAAGCAGCGATTTTTGCCACGACGGGTTATCATGCCACGCCTTCAACGTCAGGCGGCACTTCCGATGGGCGTTTTATCGCGCCGATGGGAGCACAAGTGGTGGAGTTGGGTGTGTGCAATGCCACGATTCACCAAATTGATGAATGTGTCAAGGTGGCAGATTTAGAGGCGTTGGTGGATATTTATGAGCGCATTTTAACAAACTTGTTGGTCAAATCCTAAAACCAGCCAGACATTAACCCAACTGGCGATACACCAAAAATCCCAACACCACAACGATAATGGCAAAAATCAGCACGCGTTTTTGCCAACGTTTGAGCCATGGCAAGCGGATGTTGTTATCGGCTAGGTGTTGGTCTAAGCCGTGCTGTAGCTGCCCAACCGCGTTTTTGGTGGGTTGGGTAGCGGCGTGTGGCGGCTGAGGCTGAGCCGCGGTTTGGCTTTGTTCATACGCGTCAATTTGCGCTTTGGCTTGCTCTAGGCTCATGCCCTGCTCTTGGGCGTGGGTTTTGATGGCAATCACATAGTTTTTTTTATCGACCAACTGGCGGATATGGGCAGGCAAGGCATGGTTTGGGCGGTTTGGCATGGGTGATTCCTTCGACTATCTCCCCTGCCTAAAAGCAGGGGAATTTGTATAGGCAGGTTATGCCAAAAGGCTGACTAACCTGCCCGATGACTGGGCGTTTAATTTTTTTGTGGGTTAGGCATCGGCTGTATCACCTTGCGCCGCTGGGGTTTTTGCCAGCAACGCTTCAAGCAATGCCTTGATTGCGTCAATCCGCCCTTGCGGTGTGGCAAGTTTGTCATCGGTGTAGCGCAGCCCCGTCTGCCCGTGCATACGGTAATGCTTGGGCTTAGATTGAATTAGGCTGATGATGGTTATTGCCTCAACGGGGGTATCGGGTGCAAAGTCAAGCGTGACGCTATGGTCATTGCCGTCAATTTTGTGAATGCCCAGCGGCTCTGCCAATAGGCGCAGCTGGTGGACGGCAAACAAATTTTTGGTGGGCTCAGGCATACTGCCAAAGCGGTCTAGCATTTCGCTGCGAATACTGATGAGGCTGTCTATATCCTCAGCCGCGCTGATTTTTTTGTAAAACAGCAAGCGTTGGTGCACATCGCCCAAATAATCGTCGGGAATCAGCGCCGATAGCTGCAGGTTGATATCACTGGTCAAAGACAATGGCGTATTGAGGTCAGGCGTTTTGCCGGCCTTGATGGCTTTGGTCGCACGGTTTAGCATATCCATATACAGATTAAAGCCTATCGCCTGCATGTTGCCACTTTGCTGCTTGCCCAGTAGCTCGCCTGCCCCACGAATTTCCAAGTCTTCACTGGCAAGCATAAAACCTGCGCCCAAGGTATTGGCACGGCTAATCGCCTCAAGGCGACGCTGGGCATCACTGGTCAAGCCTTTGAGCGACGGCACAAGCAGGTAGCAATACGCTTGGTGGTGACTGCGCCCAACGCGCCCACGCAGCTGGTGCAGCTGGGCTAGGCCAAATTTATCGGCGCGGTTGATGATGATGGTGTTGGCATTTGGGATATCAATACCCGTTTCGATAATCGTCGTACACACCAGCACGTTAAATTTTTTGTGGTAAAACGCTTGCATGACTTGCTCAAGCTCGCGTTCTTTCATCTGCCCATGGGCGACAGCAACGCGCGCTTCGGGGACAAGTTCGCGCACAGTCTCTGCCATGCGCTCAATGCTGGCAACATCATTGTGCAACAAAAACACCTGCCCTCCGCGCAATAGCTCGCGCAAAATCGCTTCTTTTAACAGGTTATCGCTGCGCTGCATGACAAAGGTTTTGACCGCCAAACGACGCGCAGGCGGCGTGGCAATCAGCGACATATGACGCATCCCCGACAACGCCATATTGAGCGTACGCGGAATTGGCGTGGCGGTCATTGACAGGACATCGACATCGGTTTGCATCGCTTTGATGCGCTCTTTGTCACGCACCCCAAAACGGTGCTCCTCATCAATAATCATCAAACCCAAACGGGCAAACTTGACATCGGGCTGCAACAGGCGGTGCGTGCCGATGATGATATCAATTTTGCCCGCGCTCAAATCTTGCAAAATCGCCTCGTGCTGTTTTTTTGTGCCAAAGCGTGACAGCGACGCGATACGCACGGGCCAATCGGCAAAACGGTCTAAAAAATTGTCCTCATGCTGTCCTGCCAGCAGCGTCGTCGGCACGAGTACAGCGACTTGATAACCTGCCTGCACGGCAATAAACGCCGCACGCATGGCAACCTCGGTTTTGCCAAACCCGACATCGCCACACACCAACCTATCCATCGGCTGATTTTGCTTCATGTCATGGATGACCGCGTCAATCGCCAGCATTTGGTCGGGCGTTTCCTCAAAGGCAAACTGGCTGGCAAACAAATCATAGCTGACAGGATCAATGGGAAAATGAATGCCGACTTTGGCATCGCGCCGCGCCTGCACGTTGAGCAGCTCTGCCGCCACGTCGTGAATTTGCGTCATCGCCTTGGCTTTGGCTTTGTCCCATTTGCCGCTGCCAATACTGTGTAGCGGTGCGGTTGCCGTATCACCGCCTGCATAGCGGCTAATCAGCTGCAAATTTGCCACGGGCACATACACGCTGGCATCGTCGGCATAGGTCAGATGAATGAATTCTTGTAACTGCTTATCAATCTCAAGCGTCACCAGCCCCTGATAACGCCCCACGCCAAAGTCGATATGCACCACAGGGTCACCGATGTTCATTTCACTGACCGATTTGACCAAAAACTCCTCGGACACATCGCTTTGGCGACGGCGGCGCGTCTGTAGCACTTGCCGCCCAAACAATTGCGTTTCACTGATGATGGCAAAACGCTCAGGCAGCCACGCACCACGCTCAATCGGCGCGATGGTGATGGCGATTTGGTGGCTAAAATCCAGCGGACTTTGGGCAAAATCCTGCAAAAATTCGGGCAAGCCTGCCACGCTGGCAACGTTGAGTTTTTTAGCCAACAAATCCAATAAAATCTCACGCCGTCCTGCGGTTTCGGCAACCAGTAGCGTTGGGATAGGATGGTGATGCAAAAAATCCAGCAAATGCGTCAGCGGCTCGGCAAGCTGGTGCTCAACAGGCAGACTTGGCGGCGTTTGCGTGTTGGCATTGACCGCACCGCCGCGCTCACTGACCGATTGGCTGCTCACCAACACGCGCTCATAAGCGGCGATGTTGTCATTGAGTAAGCCTTCGGTGAGGTACAAATCCTCAGGCGGTAAAATCGGGTTGGCGCTGTCGTGGCGGCGGTCTTCATAGCGTTGGCTGACTTGTTGGCAAAAATGATGATACGCTGTTGCCGCGGTTTCCTCAACAATCAGCAAGCTATCTGCAGGCAAATAGCTAAAAAAATCGCTGGCGGTTTGCCACAAATCTGCGTCAAAAAACAGCGGCTGATAATATTCAATACCAGGCGGTGCGATGCCATTCATCACATCGCCGTGCCACTCCACCCGACGCGCGCTGGCATCGGGAAAACGGCTGGCAAAATTTGCCCGAAACGTCTCTTTGCCTGCCTCAAGCGGAAATTCTTTGGCAGGCAAAATCTGAAATGATGGAATTTTGCCCAAAATCTGCTGCACATCTTGCCCAGCAAACCGCAGCAAATTGGCGTACTGGTACGGGTCAGTCTGCTGCAACTCGTCCAAATCCGCCTGCGTCAAGCTGCGCTGGGTTTGCGGATTAAAAAAGCGCATACTGTCGATTTCATCATCAAACAAATCAAGCCGAATCGGAAACGGCTGCCCCACGGCAAACAAATCCACCACACTGCCACGCACGGCAAATTCGCCCGGCTCAAAGACATTATCCACCGCGCGATAGCCTGCGACGGCAAGGCGGTGACGCTCTTTTGCCACATCAAAACGCGCACCAACTGACCAGTCAAAATGCTGCCCAACCAGCCACGCGGCCGGGGCAACACGCTGCCCAAGCGTCTGCACGCTGATGAGCAGCACACCTGTGCGCGGCATATCGGTGAGTAGCCCGATACGCTCAGCAATGATATCTTGATGCGGTGACAGCGCGTCATACGCCAGCGTCTCCCAATCGGGAAAGACATGCGCATTGATACCACAAAACAAAAGTTCCGTCGCCAGCTGGTTCAGTTGGTTTTGGTCAGCGGTGATAACGACTTTGAGGCGATTATCCTGCCCGCTTGCGGTGGTGGTCAGGCTGGTTAGCCACAGGCTTTGTGCCATGCCTTGTAGATTGCCAAGTTTGTACTTGGCAGCGTCTTTTTTGGTGGTGAATAGCTTGGCATTGAGCGCATGGCTCAACGTGGTGATGGGGTCTGTGTGTTGTGTGTGTTCAGTGGCGTGCGCTTGGTTCATAGGTCGCAGATAGTCTTACCGTTTTTCTAAAATTTATTGGTGCTAATGGCTAATGAAATTGCGTTATAAGATAACGCTGGAGTAAAATCAAACGCTTTATTATACCCAACCTGCCGCTGAATATCGACGTTTAGCCACAATTGGCACGTTTTAGGCGGTTAAGCTAACGGTTTTGCTGGTGGCTGCCAATCCACTTGCACGTATTAAAAAATCTGTTAAACGGTTTTTAACACAAGATTTTGACAATTTTTATCCAGCACTCCGTGATGAATATAAATGGCTTATGAACCAGTTTTTGTATATTGTATTTCGTCTGACCATCACAGTTAGTTCAACGTTTTTATCATTCGTTGCCGTAAACCTGCGACTTCAGGCGGTGGATATAAGGCAATTGTTAAATGCGATAAGTTTTGCTAGACTCATCTCACTATATTCAATGTCTTACATTCCACAGTTAAGTTAAGACTAAATTGCGAGTACGCAGTAACTTAACGGGTAAGACGTTTCCAAACACACACTTAAGCTAATTCGTGTCTAAGACAATCCTAACGGTAGGATTAGCTTAAAATAAGAACCTAAGATGTACGGTGTGTCGTACGGGTGGTTGCCATTGTCTTAGGTTTGCGGTGGGGCTTCACCGTCTTGCAGAAGGAATCCCCGAACGATAGGGAGGGGAGGAAGTCAAATTCAGCGCGGCGCAAAAAATTGACGTTTTTTTGTCAAATTAGGGCGTTGTCACTGACGATAATGCCGTTGTTGTCGGCATACACATACATACCCGATGCCAACGTCATGTCGCCAAAACGTAGCGTGACATGGGTTTCGCCCACACCTTGGCGGTTGGATTTGCGCGGTGTACTGCCCAGCGCCTGTACGCCGATGGGCATGGCCGCTAAGTCATCGACATCGCGCACGCAGCCATACACAATCACACCTGCCCAGCCGTTGTCCACCGCGGATTGGGCTATCATATCGCCAAGCAATGCGCAGCGCATCGATGCACCACCATCCACCACCAACACCTTACCGCGTCCGTTGGCGTCTTTGCCATTGGTTGCCAGCAGTTCTTTGACGCGGCTATTGTCTTCAAAACATTTGACCGTCACCACCTCACCACCAAACGCACTGTGACCACCATAGCCAAAAAAACGTTTGCCTTCGATGTTGGGCGCGCACACTTGGCATTCGGGGGCTGCGTCAAGCAAATCACAGGTGACAAACGGGCGGCTTGCTGCAGCCAATGGATTGGGTATTGGGTTCATAACAACTTCCTTGTTTGCTGGTTGATTAAAGGTTTGCTGGTTGTTTAAGGTGGCTGGTTGAATAAAAAATCATTGCACCGTCATGGCTAGCATGTGCGCGTTATCGACTATATGCGTGTGCGGTACCGTGCGGTGTGAGGAGCATACGGGCATGGCGTTGGCAGTTTGAGCCATCGCTTGCGCGACGCGTTCGGCTTCGATGGGGCGCAGTCGTGTCTGCTCCAATGATTGGGGCAAAAACGGCTTGATTTTGCCAAATACCGTTTGTGCCAACGCCTCAAGCGGTCGGTCATCGTGTTGCCCAAGCAACAACGACGGGCGAAATATCACCACTTGAGTAAAACCCAACGCCTGCACGGCTTGTTCAAGCTCACCTTTGACGCGCGGATACAGCAACGGGCTGTTGGCATTGGCGTTCATCGCAGACAGTAAAAAAAACCGCTCAACGCCTTGTGCGCGGCACGCTTCAGCAAACGCAAGGTTATAGCCATAGTCGATTTGGCGAAACCGCTTGGCGCTGCCTGCCGCCTTGCGCGTTGTGCCCAGACAACTAAACGCGTCGGTCGCTGCATCCAGCGTGAGCGTTGCCAGCAAGTCTTTGAGCCCCGTAAAGTCCTTGCACACCTGCACGTCGATATTTGGCGCGGTGACACTCGGTTGGCGGCGAGCAATGACAGTAATTTTGGCATAGTCTTTGGCCAACTGTGCCAAGAGCGTCTGCCCCACCAGGCCCGTCGCACCTATCAAAATCGCTTTACGTTGGCGATGGTTGACCATTTTTTTATCGCTTATTTGTCTAAAGTCTACAAAAATCTTTGGGGTATTGGGCTAAGTTAGCACGGAATCTTGGCGCGTGCAAGCCGCGGCTGGTACGCGTTTTTGATGCTTTAACGCTTGTTATCACGCATTGACGCTGCTATAATAGCTAGCTTTTAAAACGCTTGCTATCGCTTGATTATGTTTTGCCGTGTCTGGTGATTAAAGCATACAAGTGTAGGCGGTGCGTGTTAGGCTGCAACATGCCCGCCGACAAATCATTGTATCACGTTTGGCACAGATGGTTTGCTAAACGTTCTTGTTACTAACATTGTTATTCAACGTGATTATCCAAGGAGCTATTCGTGGCAAATACTGCACAATCGCGCAAACGCGCCCGCCAAAACGTCAAGCGTCGTCAGCTAAAAGCGTCTCAACGTTCTATGGTGCGCACTTACATCAAAAACGTGGTAAAGGCGATTGACCAAAAAGACTACGCAGCGGCAACTGAAGCCTACCAACGCGCTGTGCCTGTGATTGACCGTATCGCTGACAAAGGCGTGATTCACAAAAACAAAGCGGCACGTCACAAAAGCCGCCTAAACAAAGCAATCAAAGCCTTGGCACCACAGTTTCAACAAGCTGCCCAAGCTTAATTGATGGGTTGTATCACCCATTAATTTGCTACTAGCACAAAAAAGCCAACATTGCGTTGGCTTTTTTTGTAACGGGGTGTGAGCCATTAGGCGTTAAGCTCTGCCAACACTTGTTTGCTGACTTCATCAATACTTTGCGTGCCGTCAAATTTGGCATAGCGGGGCGCATTGCTGTCGGTTTTTGCCAAGTCTTGGTAAAAATCCACCAACGCAGCGGTTTGGCGGTGGTAGGTTGCCAAGCGGTCGCGGATGATGTCTTCTTTGTCATCGTCGCGTTGTACCAGCGGCTCGCCTGTCTCGTCGTCGATATCGGTAACTTTTGGTGGGTTATATACCACATGATACACGCGCCCTGACGCAGGGTGTGAGCGGCGGCCTGATAGGCGCTCAACGATGGCGTTATCGGGTACGGCAATTTCGATGACGTTGTCGATGTGTACGCCTGCATCGGCCAAGGCTTGCGCTTGTGGGATGGTGCGCGGAAAGCCGTCAAAAATACAGCCGTTGGCGCAATCAGGCTGCGCGATACGGTCCTTGACCAGCCCAATAATCAAATCATCTGAGACCAAACCACCTGCATCCATCACGCTTTTGGCTTGTTTGCCAAGCTCAGTGCCTGCCTTGATGGCGGCGCGTAGCATGTCACCCGTTGAGATTTGTGGGATGCCAAATTCCTTGGTGATAACTTGGGCTTGTGTGCCTTTACCGGCGCCCGGCGGTCCTAAAAGAATGATACGTTTCATCAAGCTGTGTCCTTTGTGTTGGTTTGTGTGTTTACATTGCACCCAAAATGTTTATGCTAAAGCCAGCGGTTTTGGTTTTGACGCTAAACGGTTGGCTTGGCGTGTGACAGCGTGTTCTTTTGCCATATTTTTAAAAAATATCCATAGAAATTGGCAAAATAAACGCGGTGCACCCAGACAAGATACCGTGATGACGGCAAAATCTCAAGCGATTTTTTTTGATGGCGCTCGGGTCTGCTGCACGCTTTGCCCTATTTTGGTGGCGGCATTAAATCGCAGTATCACGGCACCAAGTGATTGACCATGACCGCCACCGCTGGATTTGCTTGGGTCTGATTGGGTGATAATTCAACGGCAGAGCTGACTAAGTCACCCGTTTGCGGCATGGCATTGCCCGAATGGCTCACCCGTGCCAAGACGGTCAATGTATCATTTGCTGCCAAGGCTTGCGACAGCTTAGCGGTTGGCATGGGGCTGTCGCTGTCTGATAGTGTGACTGTCAAGTCGGCCTTGCCTTGGGTCTGTGCCAGTGCGGCGGCGGCAAGTTTTTTGACCGCGATGGGCGCACCGCCTGCTTTTGGCCGTACCAAAACAAATAAGCTATCATTCGGCGCGATTTGATTGACCAAATCGGGTGCAATTTGCACGTTGATGGTCAGTGCAGCTTGGCTGGCAGGCGTTTGCGTGTCCGCTTGGGCGGCGCGTTCATCAATGGTTTGGGCAAGTTGGCTTAGGCTATTTAACGCCTGTGTGTGGTCGCCGCTGCGGCTTTGGATTTGCTGGCGCAAGCTTGCCAGCCAACGCCGCGCGTTGTCGTAGTCGCCTGCCTGCATGTCACCCATCAGCATGAGCATTTGCGCGCCTTCGTGCTGTGGATTGCGCTGCAAAATCCGCGCCACCACTTGCCGCGCTTCGTCATCCAGTGTGCCGCCTTGCCCAAAAAACCGCGTCTGGGCATAGGCTAAGGCGAGGCGTTCATCATCGGGGCTTAACCGATACGCGCGTTGCAAGGCGGTGATGGCTTGCTCGGGCGCTTGTACGGCCAAGTAAACTTCCGATAGATGATACCAGCGCATCGGGTCATCTGCATGGCGATAGACGTTGGTTTGAATCGCGGATAACAACGCTTGGGGGTCACGCGCCGCCTCAGCAGGTGGCGTGTCTATGCGCCCTGTCAAAAGGTCATCGGCGATATTGCCATAACGATCTTGCGCTTGCCACAGGTCATACACGGGGCTGCGGTTGCCAATCATCAAATACGCCGCCGCGCTCAAAAACGGCAACCACACCAAAAAAATCGCGTAGCTTTTCCAGTTGGGTACAAAGCTTGCAACTGTATTGGGCTCAGCGCTGATATCCAGTAATTGTCGCTCAAGCAAGCGTTTTTGGGTGGTATAAGTCGCGTCATCCACGCGCCCATTGGCGTAATCGTCGCCTAGCTCGGCTAGGCGTGCGCGAAACACGTCGATGTTTAGGCTTAGCAGTTGGTCATGCTGTGGGGCGCGTGCCACCTTGTGTTTGTCACGCAACCACGGTGACAGCACAATCAATGCCAACACCAACGCCAGCAGCAGTGCCGCTATCAAAAACCAAATCAAGGTCATGTTGTTACTCTTTATTTTGTTGCGGTGGCAGCGGTGCGGGTGGTTGTGCGGCCTTGTCACCCAGCAAGGCAGCTAAACGCGCTTGTTCGGCATCGCTCAAGGGTTCGGCAGGCAACAACGACGGCACGTTGGTGCGGCGATTTTTGACCCACCACCCCAACAACGCCATCACCAACAGTAACGGCGGAAAAAACCACAGCAGCCACGTTGAGGGGCGCACAGGCGGTTTGTAGCTGATAAAATCACCATAGCGTGCTTTCATGTATTGGCGAATCTCGGCATCGGTGCGCCCGTCTTTGACCATCTCATAGGTTTTGCGCTTCAAATCCTGTGCAATCGGTGCGTCTGAACCTGCCAAGTTTTGGTTTTGGCATTTGGGGCAGCGAAATTCATCAATCAATGCACGATACTGCGCCTCTTGGCGCGGATTGTCAAATTCATAGGTATCAATCGCCGCTTGTGCCACGCCAATGCACACGCTTAGCACCATCGCCGCCCATATAGGGGTATTTTTTATCATGGTTGGCACGCCTCGATGATGGCACGCTCATCGCGTTGTTCACGCAGCGCGGTTAGGCAGGGTAACACTTGGCGTTGGTAACGTTCAGCATTGACTTCACCGATAATATGTTGGCGCACCTCGCCACGGCTATCAACAACAAACGACTCAGGCACACCTGTCAAGCCCAGATCAATGCCATAATCGCCGCTATCTTGCACGTTTAGGGTAAATGGGTTTTGGTGCTCGGCAAGATAGGCTTGCGCGTCTTTGGCATCGTCTTTGTAATTGATCCCAACAATCGGCACGCCTGCGTTTGCTAACTGCAACAAAAACGGGTGCTCAACGCGGCATGTCGCACACCACGATGCCCAAACATTGAGCAAAAATGGCTGTTTGGGTAAATCGGCATTGGTGACCATACGGGTAGCTTGTCCTATTGCCTCATCCAGATCCAGCGCAGGTAGGTTCATTGTAGGCAAGGTTTTGTCCACAGCAGTGTTGGTGACCACTTGCGTGTCTTTGCCCAAACGGCTATAAAACAACCCAATTGCCAACAAAAATACCACCAACGGCAGGATAAACCACAGCATACGTCGCGTTTGTTGGTTCATAGTACCCCCTTGGGATTATTTAGCGTGTCGCTTGGCAATTTTTTAGGCGCGCGTTCGGCATTGGGTTCATACACGGTGACAGGCACAGGTTTGACGCGCCCTGCTTTGCGGTAGCGTTTATCAAGCATTGCCAGCAACCCACCAAACGCAATCACAAATGCGCCCCACCAAATCCAGCGCACGGCAGGTTTGACATAAATCCGCACCGCCCAACGCTCGCTTGTGGCAAGATTGCCTGCTTGCGTCGCTTGTGTATCTGACGCGATCGGCTCACCCAACGCCACATACACATCGCGCAATGGGCTATAATGAATCGCCGCCTCTGTCATCGGCATTTGGCTGATGACATACTGGCGTTTTTCAGGGTACAGCGTGGCGATTTGTCGTCCATTGTGGGTCACGCTAAATTGCGCGCGCGTACTGTCGTAGTTACTGGCATGGATTTGTTCAAAGTGATTTAAGGTAAAATCAAAGCCTTGCACCGTGACATGCTCACCTTGCGCCAACGCCACATCTTTTTCTATACTTAAACTGGTCGTCAATGCAATGCCAATCGCGGTCAGCAAAATACCAATATGTGCCACGTGCATGCCCCAATAACCCAGCGGCAAACGCGCAAGACCGCGCCCAAGACTTGGCGCGTTGCGGGTTTTGTCACGAATATCCACACCTATCCATACCAGCGCCCAACCGCACAACGCCAGCGTCACCACGATAGACAACGCCATACTGCCGCTTAGCAAATAGCTGACAATCGCCGCCAGCACACTTGTACTTGCCAAAATCGCAAGGCTGATGCCCAAAAACGGACGCGTGTCTTTTTTCCAGCGGCTAACAGGCCCAAACCCCAAGAACAACAGCAACAGCCACGTCAATGGCACAAACAGCGCGTTAAAATACGGCGCACCAACCGACACCTGCCCCAACTCAAACGCATCAGCAAGCATTGGGTAGAGCGTACCCAATAGCACCACAATCGTTGCCACCAAGATAATGGCGTTATTGACCACCAGCAGCGTCTCACGCGATTTTAATTGATAATGGCTCTCTTGGGTCAAACGCCAGCCGCGCCATGCAAACAGCACCAATCCACCGCCAATCACCACACCCAAAATCGCCAAAATAAACAGACCACGCGTTGGGTCAGCGGCGAAGGAGTGCACCGAGGTAATCACCCCTGAGCGCACCAAAAACGTCCCAAGCAAACTTAACGCAAACGTAAAAATCGCCAGCATAATCGTCCATGCTTTGAATACGCCGCGTTTTTCAGTCACCGCCAACGAATGCAGCAATGCCGCACCACCCAGCCAAGGCATCAAAGACGCGTTTTCTACAGGGTCCCAAAACCACCAGCCGCCCCAGCCCAACTCGTTATACGCCCACAGCGAACCAAACGCAATGCCAAGCGTCAAGCAGCACCACGCTGCCAACGTCCACGGACGTGACCAGCGCGTCCACACCGCATCCAACCGCCCAGCCCACAATGCCGCCAAAGTAAACGCAAACGGCACCACCGTACCGACATAGCCCATATACAGCATCGGGGGATGGAAAATCAGCCCCGGATCTTGTAACAATGGATTGAGATCCGCACCATCCACAGGCAAATTGGGCAACGTACGCGTAAACGGTGACGACACAAAAATCACCATCGCCAACATCATCAGCTGCACAAAGCCAACTATCACCAGCACCCGCGCCTGCATAGCAAGCGGCAAGCTTTTACTAAACAACGCGACCAACGCACCCCACAATGCCAAAATCGTCACCCACAGCAGCAGCGAGCCCTCATGCCCGCCCCACGTTGCCGCCAGACGATAGTACCAAGGCAACAGCGAATTGGACTGATTGGCAATATAGGCAATGCTAAAATCATTGGCATAAAACCCATACATCAAGCAGCCAAACGCTGTTAGCGTTGCCACGCATTGCGCCACGGCAAAACTTGCCGCCAACTGTTGCCACGCGGTTTGGCGTTGTACCACGCCGACCGTCGGGAAAATCACCTGCAACATGGCAATGACAAATGCCGCCACCAGTGCAAAATAGCCCAATTCGGTGATTACCATCGATGCCCCAACCTCTTACCCCACGCGCTTTGGCAAACCGCACCAAACACGCCTATTGCTAACACCCAATTTGGGCAGCAAAATCCAATTTATCTTAACATCTTGACACTTGACACCTTGACACTTGCACCACGCTTTAGCGTCAAATTTTGTCATTCATCAAACCAACGAGCCGACGCTTGAATGCCAGCCTCGCTCACCTCAACGAAACACCAACGCCACGTGCAAGCAGCCTGCCAAAAAGCCTGTTACAATACCCAAAATCACCAGTGTAATCTCATCTTCTTGAAACGCAGGGCGCAACAAATTTTGAAACTCACGCGGTGTTAGAGCAGCGATACGGTCACGCAGCAGCCCAAAAATTTTGTCGGCGCGGCTTTGATTGAGTATCGGGTCACTGACGGGCACCATCGTCGCGCTGATGGATTTATCCACAATCGTGTGTTTAAGCTGCCCAAACTCACGCCGCCCAAGTCCCACCTTTAGCGTTGTCTCCACCACATGTGATGACACAATCGGCTCAATATGCAACTTAATCAGCTCGCGCGTTTGTGCCGCTCGGCTACCGTACATCATCTCACGCATGACATTCTCAAGCGTCACCAACTCATGCACAATAATCCCTGCAAACACATTCGACACCTCGGTTTGGCGTTTCATAAAGCCGCCTTGCCAATTAAACGTCGCCATATGTGGACGCTCAAAACGCATAAACGGAAAATTTTTGCTTAAGCGAAAGAATTTAAGCGCGCGAAAATAATGCGGCTCAATCGGATGAAACACCATCCAAATGGCAATCCAGTTGGTCAAGCCGCCCCAAATCGCAGCAAAAAACGGCACTGTCCAATGCTGCGGCACAAACCAAAAAATCGCCATCTGCACAATGCCAAACAAAAAACCAATCACCGCGCTGATATGCCAAATAAAATTGATTTCTTTTTGTCCGACCTTCAAAAACATCTTGACCATCAGCGCGCGGTCATTTTCCATGCGCTTGACAATCATCTCACGCATATCGACCAACGTTTCAACATTGGCGGTCAAATCCAGCACCAAATCCTTAAGTAGCGTCGGCAACTGCTCGTGGGCATAGGCATAAATCCGCCGCTTGACCGCAAACGGCATACCCTCCCACAGGGATGCGGTGCGCTCGCGCATGATTTCATCGACCAACGCCTCAAGCTGCCCTTGCATGGTTTGGCTGATATAATCGGCGACCTCCTCAGGGTTCATCGCCTGAAAAAACTCATCCAGCGAGCCCAGTTTGGATAGGGTTTGATCAACCAAAATGCCCGAGATTTTGCCTGCTTTGCGCGGCACAATGCCCTGCCAGCCAAGCCCGCCCCACGGCACGCCTTTGATGGGAATACCCCAAAAATTGATGGGATAAAACAACATCTTGAGTGCCATCCACACATGCGCCCACGTGACAAACGCGGTGACAAACGGGATGCTCAGCATGGCAAAAAATTGCGGATTGCTCACCAAGTGTTGCCAAGACTGTATCCACATATGCCAAACCTACTGCAGCGTAAGACCGAACCAAAACCGCGCTGGCGGTGTTGTCAAAACAATATCGCAAAATTAAATCGCTTGATTTTAGCATATCCGTGCCTATTTTGCTGCAGCTTTTTCAAAGTCGATTTTTGTTAAGATTTTGCCAAATTTCTACCATCAAGCCAAGCCCAACCTGCCGCAAATTTATGCCACACTTGCGTTTAAACACCGCGCCAATTTGTGCTATACTACGCCGATTTTAAAGTCGGTTAAACCGTGGTTAAATGCTTGATTTTAAAAAATTTAACCAAATAACAGGCTGGATGGTAAAATTAGCACGGTGGTAAAAAGTTCGCGTTGTGAAAATCCCGTTTAAAAAATCCAATTTTGACCAAGTCGCGTTTAACTTTCAGACCGCAACGTTCAAAAAAAACCCACTTGCCAGCGACAGCCAGCGCGATACGGTGATTTTTAAACGCCGTGTGTGGGTGGCGGCGGTGTTGATTTTGTTGGGATTGTGCGGGCTGATTGCGCGCTATGCGTTTTTGCAAATTGTCAGCCACGAGCAGTACGCCACCCAAGCCGATAACAACCGCATCAAGCTGATTTCTGCGCCGCCCAGTCGTGGCGCGATTTATGACCGCAACGGTGTCTTATTGGCAGAAAATCAGCCCGTGTTCACCGCTGTGATTAGCCCCGATGAAATCGATGACCCCGAGCGCACGTTGCAACTGCTCACGCCGATTTTTGATTTGACCCCCGAGGACATCGAAGAAGCCAAAAAGGCGCTCAAAAAAAGCCGCAACCAACCTGTTACCATTAAAATTGGCTTAAGTGAGCAGCAAGTGGCGCAGTTTAGTGAGCGTCGTCCGTTTTTTCGTGGGGTCAGTATTCAAAGCAAGCTGACGCGCACCTACCCGTATGACGACTTATTTGCCCATGTCATCGGCTATGTGGGGCGTATCAGTGACGCAGACAGCAAAAAACTTGACAAACAGCTGTACGCAGGCACAGATTTAATCGGCAAAACGGGCATCGAAAAACAATACGAAGATCTGCTACTGGGCAAACCCGGCTATCAGTCCATCGAAACCAATGCCTATGGCGACGTTATCCGCAAGCTAGACACCAAGCCGCCTATTGCAGGCAATGACTTGTATTTAAGCCTAGATTATGGCTTGCAAAAAAAAGCCCATGACCTGCTTGACGGACGGCGCGGCGCGGTGATTGCCATTAATCCGCAAACCGGTGAGGTGCTGGCTTTTGTCAGTAACCCAAGCTATGACCCCAATCCGTTTGTGACGGGCATTAGCAGCAAGGCGTACAAAGCATTGCGCGATGACCCCGACCAGCCGCTGTACAACCGCGCCTTACAAGGCTTGTATCCGCCGGGTTCGACGATTAAGCCGTTTGAAGGCATGGGGTTTTTGCATTATAAAGTGATGACATGGGATAGCACGATTTTTGACCCAGGCTATTTTAGCATTCCAGGCGACAGCCACCGCTTTCGCGACTGGAAAAAATCGGGGCATGGCACGGTAAACTTGCACAAATCCATCATCGAATCGGTCGATACCTACTATTATAAAACCAGCTATCAACTTGGTATTGACAAATTGCACGATTGGATGACGCGGTTTAACTTTGGCAAAAAAACGGGCATCGACTTGCCAGGAGAAAAGGCAGGCATTTACCCATCATCGCAGTGGAAAATGGACACCTACAACAAACCATGGTCACCCGGCGAGACCATCTCGGTGAGTATCGGGCAAGGCTATTTTATTGCCACACCGCTACAGGTTGCCAACGCCACCGCCATGCTGGCTAACGGTGGGCAGCACCTCACCCCCCATCTGCTGCGCAAAACCACAGGCGCGGTCGCCTACCCGATTGCCAACCGCCCCGACAGCCGCATCGAATACAACGGCTCGCCGCAAGATTGGACGCGTATGCAGCTGGCGATGGAAGACACGGTCAAGCACGGCACCGCGCGGCGTGTCTATACCAAAGAATATCGCATGGGTGGCAAAACGGGTACGGCGCAGGTCAAATCCATCGCACAAGGCAAACGCTACAACGAAGCTGCACTTGACCAGCGCCATTGGGACCATGGCTGGTTTGAAAGTTTTGCCCCTGTCGAAAACCCCCAAATCGCCATTGCCGTATTGGTCGAAAACGGTCGTCACGGCGGTTCGGTTGCGCCGATTGCACGCGAAATGACCGACTACTGGCTACTCGAGCGGCAAAAAAATCCGATATTACCGCCTAAGCCTGACGAGTTGGCAAAAATCCGTGCCGAAAAACTTGCCGCCAAAATGCAAGCCGAGCAACTGGCAGCCCAGCAAGCGCAAGCCGCCAGCGCAGTGGATTCAACACCTGCATCCACCGCAAACGCCACACCCACGCCACCCCAACCGACACGCACCGCCGCACCTTTAGCCAACGCCAGCGGAGATTAATCCATGCCAGCCCATCGCCGCTCACCACGTGCCATCCCCACACGCACCCAGTCCAACCGCGCCGCCATCAGCCAAGTGCGCATCATCGGTGGCGAGTATCGGCGGCGGCAAGTCGGCTTTGTCGATGCCGATGGGCTACGCCCCACGCCTGACCGCGTGCGTGAGACATTGTTTAACTGGCTACAAGATAACATCACAGGCGTATCGGTACTCGATTGCTGTGCAGGTAGTGGCGTGCTTGGCTTTGAGGCATTGTCACGCGGCGCGCGCCATGTGACGATGGTTGAGCCCAATCGGGCGCAATTTGGCCAGCTACAAGCGACCCAACAACAGCTTGCCATCAGCGATGCGCGTTTGACCTTGCTGCCTACCACCGCTGAGCAAGCCCTAGACGGCATACCCGTGCGCACTCTTGCACCGTTTGGTGGTGTGTTTCTTGATCCGCCGTATGGGTTAAATTTGTGGCAGCCATTGCTTAGGCTATTATTGGATCATGCGCTGCTAGCGGCGGACGGTTGGCTGTATTTAGAAAGCGACCGCCCCCATGACACAAGCCTTGCGCCAGCGTTGGCAGCACTTGAGCCGCTGAAATACAAAAAAATGGGGCACGTGTTTGCAGGGTTATATCGGTTAAAAGACGAAACAATGTGACGGGGCTTGAAGCATTAAAGCGTATTGAGCAGACGATTGCCCACCCAGTCAAGTCGCTTGCCCGTATCAACCCAGCAAGCAATAGCGCGTCAAATCCAAACCGTCATGCGGTGCGCGGTTGTGTGGCACTGCGCGGTCGGGGGCATTTGCTGCCATCATGGGCGGCTTGTTCATCCTCCCATGGCAGGCATTGCGCCATGTCGTGCCAAGACCTTGTTGGCTAAGCCACTGATTTGACGATACAAAATGGCTGATACCAAACACGAACGCCAAGGCAAATGCCAGTGTAATCAACAACATGGCGGCAAAACGGTGGATGGTCATGCGAGGGCGTGGCGCAAAATCGGGTGCGCTAGACTTCGCTTGAGAGGTGCACGATGACATCACAACGCTCCTAAATTTTTCAACCAATCAATAACTTTTTTGGCTAACCACAACGTTTTTAAGCACATTCGTGCCACCCATGCCTGTCAGCCAAAACCACAATGTATCCCTAATTGTTGTTTTGTGCTTACATGATAGCGCGTTTGTGTTACGCAATTATAACACAAGAA
This sequence comes from Faucicola sp. SE7633, assembly GCF_059264685.1. Classification (NCBI taxonomy): domain Bacteria; kingdom Pseudomonadati; phylum Pseudomonadota; class Gammaproteobacteria; order Moraxellales; family Moraxellaceae; genus Faucicola; species Faucicola sp. SE7633. The sequence goes on from NZ_JCADBW010000009.1 coordinate 21,779, forward strand.
AACTTTTTTTACTTTTACCAAAAAAATAAATATGCCTAAATCTGTTGGACCACTTTTTAGGTGACGATAAAACAAAACGCGGGCATAACACCACCTGATACCCATGACACCGCAAACGCTTGTCTAGATTCGGGTGTATCGTGTTGCTGCTTTGCCAGCCCGTAAGATTAAATTCAATGATAAGTAGTATTGATGAAAAATTCTTTAAATGCCCGCAAACGCTGGCAACATCTGCTGTCCTCACACAGTATTTGGCAAGATAGCCGCCGCAAAGCCCATCCACCCACGCGCACGGCGTTTCATAAAGATTATGACCGTTTGGTGTTTTCGCAGTCGTTTCGCCAGCTTAATCAAAAAACCCAAGTCCATCCGCTCAACCAACAACAAGGCATTCACACACGCTTGACGCATTCACTGGAAGTGTCGTGCGTGGGGCGTTCGCTTGGGATGTTGGCCGCGGACAAAATCGGCGATGATTTGCCGTCCAATATCAGCGGCGCGGATGTTGGCGTGATTGTGCAGGCGGCGTGTTTGGCGCATGATATCGGCAATCCGCCGTTTGGACATGCAGGTGAGTACGCGATTCGTGATTGGTTTTGTCAGCCCAAGCAGGCGGATTTTTTGGCACAACTGACACCCACGCAGCGGCTGGATTTGGTGGGTTATGAGGGCAATGCGCAGGGGTTTCGGCTTTTGACGCGCAATGAGCACCATCCCGACGCAGGCGGTATGCGCTTGACGGCGGCAACGTTGGGTGCGTTTATGAAGTATCCGTATTTGTCCACACCCATCAATGCCGCTGACCGCTTGCCGACACCGCTGACGGTACGCAAGTTTGGCTGCTTTGTCAGTGAGGCGGATGATTTGACACAGTTGGCGGACGTGCTGCATTTAGTGCCAACGTCATACGGCTATGCGCGTCATCCGTTGGCGTATTTGCTTGAGGCCGCGGACGATATTTGCTACGCGCTGATTGATTTGGAGGATGGGATTTTGCTTGGTATGCTTGAGTATGCCGAGGTTGAGCCGCTGCTGCTGCGCTTGGTGGGCAAGCGGCTGGGTATGCCGCCTGAGGTTGCCCGCGGTGCGCCTGTCAAGCAAAAACTGGCTGCCTTGCGTGGGCGCGCGGTACGGCGGTTGGTGGAAAAAATTACCGACGCGTTTGCCGCCAATCAAAACGCGCTGTTGGCAGGTCAATTAGAGGGCAGCTTGTTTGACCACTGCCCTGCCAATGTGCGCCAAAGTATCAACGAGGCTAAGCAGTTGGCCCGTGCGCGTATTTTTCAACATCCCAGCAAGGTGCAGCTTGAGATTGTGGCAAATCACTGTTTGCATACGCTGCTTGATGCGTTTATGCCGCTTGCTACCCTTGGCGCAGATGCCAAAGCGCAGGTGACGTCTTTTGAGCAGTTGCGCTTGTTGCAGCTACTTGACAGCCATTTGGCAGACGTGGAGCGTTCGTTAAGCGATGATAGGTATCAAAACGCGCTGTGCATTTTGGATATGATAACGGGCATGAATGATCATGAGGCGTACCATATGGCACAAGCGCTGACGGGCAATGCGGCGCTGCTATAGCCCAAAGCATAGCAAAAACCAGACTTTGGCACAAAAATCAAAATTTTTTGTTGGATTCATCAAAGCGTCATGAAGTTTGCGTTTAATACACGCACGTTAAGTTTTGTTTTAAGACATGGCTTAAACTTAAATTTATTACTAAACTTCAATACCCGATAAGGAAGCCGCTGATGTTTGCAAAAAATAAACTAACCCAAAAAACACTGCTCATCCTAAGCCTTGCTGCCGTCACTTTGACAGGCTGTAACGACGATGACGGCGATACCATCATCACGCCTGCCGCACCGACCACCACCGCCCCTTCCACACCAACCAATAACACCGACACGAATACCAACGCCAATACAGACAATACCACAGCAAATAACAACCCAACCACCAACCAACCAACCAGCCCTGCCGCCACGCCTGCCAATAGCTTAGCCACACCAGCCGTGACTTATGGCGTACGGCCGTTTTATTTGGTCGATGACATGGACGATGGCGCACTTAAAACCAAACTGCAAAGCTGTGGCAACCAAACGCCAAAACGCAGCGATTTTTCTATTGCCCACCGCGGTGCAACGCTGCAATTTCCTGAACACACCAAAGAGGGCTATTTGGCTGCCAACCAAATGGGCGCAGGTGTACAAGAATGTGACGTTGCTTTTACCAAAGACCATGAATTGGTGTGTCGTCATTCGGATGCCGATTTGCACACCACCACCAACATTTTGGCAACGCCATTGGCTGCCAAGTGTACACAAAACTTCACGCCTGCAACCTTTGATGCGCAAGGCAAATTGCTCACGCCTGCGTCTGCCAAATGCTTAACGTCAGACATCACGTTGGCAGAGTTTAAAACCTTAAAAGCCAAACAAGATGGCGCGAACAAAAACGCCACCACCGTTGCCCAATATTTGGCAGGTACGCCAACCTACCGCACCGACTTGTACAGTCAAACAGGCACGCTGCTGTCGCTCAAAGAGGCGTTGCAACTGTTTAAGCAAATGAACATCAAAGTCACCCCAGAGCTTAAAGAGCCGACCGTCAGCATGCCGCACAATGGCTACACCTATGATGACTACCGCAAACAGCTCATCGACACCGTGCGCGCGGCAGGCTATACGCCCGAGCAGACCATCGTACAAACCTTTAATATCGATGATATGAAATACTGGCTTGCCCATAATCCTGACTATGCCAAGACGGCGGTATTTTTGGTTGATGACAGCAACTTCACCAAAGATGGGATGACGTTTTCTTCACAAAACCCTGCCACTTGGAAGTACACCATGGCAGCGCTTAAAAACATGGGCATCCAAAACCTTGCCCCTGCCACGTTCTTGATGGTAACCAACGACAATGGCAAAGTCGCCGCCAGTGAGTTTGCCAAACAAGCTAAAGCACAGGGTTTGGGTATGTTTGCATGGACGATTGAACGCTCAGGCCCGCTGGCGTCAGGTGGCGGCTGGTACTATACAGGCATCAATGACATCACCAACAACGACGGCGATATCTATAACCTTGTCGATGTCTTGGCAAAAGATGTCGGCGTCAAGGGTATTTTCTCGGATTGGCCGGCAACCACCACTTATTATGCCAACTGTCAGGGCCTTTGACTTCCTCCCCTCCCTATCGTTCGGGGATTCCTTCTGCAAGACGGTTAGACCTGCCGCAAACCTAAGACAATGGCAACCGCCCGTACGACACACCGTACATCTTAGGTTCTTATTTTAAGCTAATCCTACCGTTAGGATTGTCATAGACACGAATTAGCTTAAGTGTGTGTTTGGAAACGTCTTACCCGTTAAGTTACTGCGTACTCGCAATTTAGTCTTAACTTAACTGTGGAATGTAAGACATTGAATATAGTGAAATGAGTCTAGCAAAACTTATCGCATTTAACAATTGCCTGATATCCACCGCCTGAAGTCGCAGGTTTACGGCAACGAATGATAAAACTCATTGAATTTTAAATTTAAAAATCCTGCTAAAAATTTAGCAGGATTTTTTTGGTCTGCACGTGGGTGGCATCGAATTTAATACCGATGATGATTTTAAAAATTTGCCAACGTATGAAATAATAACGGTTGGATTTTTTGCCATTTTGCTTGCTTTGTTTTGATCGCCATGCCAACCCCAACCAACGCGATACCCATCACCGACATCAGTGCGGCGTATGACGCTGATTTGCATGCGCTTAAAGCGTGGCTTCAGGCCCAAGCCGCAGACTTGGGCTTTGCTGATTGCGGTGTGGTACACCCTGACCATCCGATTTTTGCCCAGCAGCTGACCGCGTTGCAGACTTATTTGGCAAAGGGTTATCACGGCCATTTGCAGTTTTTGCAAGCGCATCACGACAAACGCGCCAACCCTGCAAAACTGGTGACGGGTACGCAAAGCATCATCAGTGTGCGCATGGACTATTTGACCGAAGCCCCCAAGCCGCGTGCCGTGACCGACAATGCCTTGCCAAATCAAGGTATCATCGCGCGTTATGCCCGTGGGCGCGATTATCACAAAGTCATGCGCGGACGACTCAAAACCCTTGCCGAACGCCTGCACCAACATTTGATTGCGCATTATCCAGCGCTTGCCGATGGTTTTATTTATCGCCCGTTTAGCGATTCTGCGCCGATTTTTGAACGTGCGTTGGCTGAGCAAGCAGGCTTGGGCTGGACAGGCAAGCACACGCTGCTGATTAACCGCACAGGTGGGTCATTTTTTGTTTTGGGGGAGCTGTTTACCAGTTTGCCGTTGCCGCCCGACGCACCCGTTGGGGCGCATTGCGGCAGTTGTTCAGCGTGCATGACCATCTGCCCAACGCAGGCGATTGTCGCGCCTTATACAGTCGATGCACGGTTGTGCATTTCTTATTTAACGATTGAGCTTGATGGCGAGATTCCTCCGCCTTTGCGTCCGCTCATGGGCAACCGCGTGTTTGGTTGTGATGACTGCCAGCTGATTTGCCCATGGAATAAGTTTGCCAAACGTGCGCAGGTGGCAGATTTTGCACCGCGCCATGGGCTTGATGAAGCGGCATTGCTGACGCTGTGGACATGGGATGAGGCGGCTTTTTTGCATCACACTGAGGGCAGCGCGTTACGCCGCACAGGTTATGCCAATTTTATGCGCAATGTTGCGGTGGCACTGGGTAATGCACCGTTTGATCCTGCCATCGTCACCGCGCTGCACGCCAAACGCGATTATTTGACCAACAACACCCAACGTCATATCGACTGGGCGCTTGCCGAGCAGGCGCGTAAGCAGCGGCAAAACGCGCCAAGCTGTGCTACAATAACGCCCGATTTGGACGTGCCTTGATTAAGGCACGCCAGCCGTTAGCACCCCTACATGCATGACAACAATTAGGACAAACCATGTACCCGTATATTCGTTTTGGCAAAACCATCGTCAATGGACTGGCGCAAGCTGTCAAAGGACACCGCCTTAAACTGACCGATACCAGCGAGATTCATTTTCGCGCCAGCGTCACTGATATCGACAATTTTTTTGAAATGAACAATGGCCGCATTTTGACGCTGTTTGATTTGGGGCGCACGGATTTGACCATCCGCACAGGCCTGGGCAAAAAACTGCTGCGGCACGGCTGGGGCGTGGTGGTGGCAGGCAGCAGCATTCAGTACCGCAAGCGCGTGCGCTGGCATGACCCAATCACCATCAAAACGCGCTTGGTGGGCATTGATGCGCGTTGGCTTTATGTTGAGCAGACCATGTGGGTCAAAGGATATGCCACTTCTATGGCGTTGATTCGCGCAGGGGTGACCAATTTTGCCACAGGTAAGGTGATTGCCACGGACAAAGTGCTTGATGTGCTTGGGCTAAGCGGGCTTGATATGCCGCCTGAAGACTGGGTGCAAGCGTGGATTGACGCGGACAAATTGCGCCCCTACCCCACGCCTGTCGCTGACCGACCCTAAGGTAACCGCTGTATGACCTCACGAGCGCCTGCCCAATCGCCCAACTGGACGTTGGATGATTTTGACTACACCTTGCCCGATGCGCTGATTGCGCGCCACCCCCTTGCCCAGCGCAGCGCGTCGCGGCTGCTGCAGGTGGCGGCCGATGGCACGCTGCATGACCGACAATTCACCGATTTGCCTGCGCTGCTGTCGGCAGGGGATTTGTTGGTGCTCAATGACACCAAGGTCATGAATGCGCGTTTGTTTGGGCAAAAGGCAAGCGGCGGCGCGGTCGAGGTGTTGGTTGAGCGCGTGTTACCGCCTGATTTGTCGCACAATCCGCCACAATATCGCGCTTTGTGCCATGTGCGTGCCAGCCGCGCGCCCAAGGCAGGGCAAACGCTTGCACTGGCCGAGGGAAATATTCATGCCAGCGTTGTCGGACGCGAGGCAAGTTTGTTTGTACTTGATTTTGCCCAGCCGATTGCGCCGTTGTTGGCGGCTTATGGCAGTTTGCCAATTCCGCCGTATTTTGAGCGTCTGGCAGATGCCGATGACGACACGCGCTACCAAACCGTGTTTCATGACCCCAACAAAACCGCCAGTGTCGCCGCGCCAACCGCAAGCCTGCATTTTGATGACACGTTGCTCAAGCAGTTGGCGGATCGGGGTATTGGGCGCGCGTTTGTGACCTTACATGTGGGAGCAGGCACATTTGCCCCTGTCAAAACCGATGACATCCGCCAGCACCAAATGCACAGCGAATACGCTGAACTCCCTGCCGACACCGCCGCGCTGATCAATGCAACCAAAGCGGCAGGCGGACGCGTGATTGCGGTTGGTACAACGGTGACGCGTGTGCTAGAAACCGCCTACCGCCACACCCAACCATCACAACCCAGCGATGCGCCTTTGCAGCTACAAGCATGGGCAGGCGATACCGATATTTTTATTTATCCGCCGTATCGTTTTGGTGTGATTGACCGCTTGATCACCAATTTTCATTTGCCCAAATCCACGTTGTTGATGCTGGTATCGGCATTGGCAGGACGTGAGCGCATGTTGGCGGCGTATCAACACGCGATTGATGCGCATTATCGGTTCTTTAGCTATGGCGATGCGATGTTGATTGATAAAGCGGACAGCGATTAAAACACCGCCTGTTTTGCAGGTGGTTGGCAAATACCAGCAACCTCAAGGACTACGATTTATGCAATTTATCCTACACAAAACCGCGACTGGCACGAGCCGCGCGCGTCGAGGCACGCTCAAGCTTGCCCATGGTGAGGTGCAAACACCCGTGTTTATGCCCGTGGGTACGTACGGCACGGTCAAAGGCATGTTGCCGCGTGACCTGCACGCCATTGAGGCGCAAATCATCTTGGGTAACACGTTTCACCTGTGGCTGCGCCCCACGCCTGCGGTGATTGAGCAATTTGGCGGATTGCACGGGTTTATGGGCTGGGATAAGCCAATTTTGACCGATTCGGGCGGTTTTCAGGTGTTTAGCTTGGGCGCGATGCGCAAAATTCGTGAAGAAGGCGTGTATTTTCGCTCACCGATTGATGGATCACGCGTGTTTTTATCGCCTGAGATATCAATGCAAATTCAACATAGCCTCAATTCTGATATCGTCATGCAGTTTGATGAATGCACGCCCTATCCTGCCACACATAGCGAGGCGCAAGCGTCACTACAACTGTCATTGCGCTGGGGCAAACGCTGCAAAGATGAGCACCAACGCCTCGGCAATCCCAACGCGCTGTTTGGCATCATCCAAGGCAGTATGTATGCCGATTTGCGCGCGCAATCGCTGGCAGGACTTTTGGACATCGGTTTTGATGGCTATGCCATCGGTGGCTTATCAGTCGGTGAGCCCAAAGCAGACATGCGTGCGGTGCTCAGCTATCTGCCCCACCAGATGCCTGCCGACCGTCCGCGGTATCTAATGGGTGTGGGCACGCCTGCCGATATCGTTGAGGCAGTACGCTGTGGCGTGGATATGTTTGATTGCGTGATGCCGACACGCAACGCGCGCAACGGGCATTATTTCACCCACACAGGTGCGGTAAAAATCAAAAACGCTGCCCACCGTTTTGACGAATCGCCACTGGATGCCGAATGCGATTGCTACACCTGCCAAAACTTTAGCCGCGCGTATTTACACCATCTGTTTAAATGTGGTGAAATGCTCTCAGCGCAGCTGGGCACGATTCATAACTTACGCTACTATCAAACTGTGATGGCAGATATCCGTGCCGCGATTGAGCAAGACCGCTTCGATGAATTTGTTGATGAATTTTATGCCAAGCAAGGGCTCGGCGTACCCGAACTGCTGCTGACTTAATCAACGTTTAACGCACAACACCGCGCTGGCTGTTGTTGAGTGAATCAATCAACAGCTGAGCCCGTGGCTCGTGCGGCAAAACTTGCTCACGCACGGCGGTGATGGCCTCATCTTTGGTCAGCCCTGCGCGAAAAATCAGCCGATACGCTTGGCGCAAGGCATTGATGGTGTCTTTTGACCAGCCTTTGCGCCGCATACCCTCGATGTTTAAGCCGTGGCTTTTGGCGGGGTTGCCTGAGACCATATTAAACGCTGCCACGTCTTTTAAAATCAAACTTGCCCCACCAATCAAGCTATAGTCATCAACACGGCAAAACTGGTGAATACCCGAATTGCCGCCAATGATGATATGATTGCCAATATGCACATGACCAGCCACCCCCACGTTGTTGGCAATCACGTTGTCATCGCCCACCACACAATCATGCGCGATGTGGGTATTGACCATCAATAAATTACGACTGCCAATGCGCGTGATGCCGTTGTCTTGCGCCGTACCCCGATGCAGGCTACACGCCTCACGGATGCGATTATCATCACCAATTTCAAGCCATGTCACCTCGCCACGGTATTTTAAATCTTGGCAATCCTCACCGATACTGGCAAATTGAAAAATCTCATTACGCGCACCGATACGGGTGTACTTTTTGACCACCACATGCGGATGCAATACCGTATCCGCGCCAATGGTCACATGCTCGCCGATGATACAATATGCACCAATCTGCGCGCTTGGGTGAATTGTCGCGCTGCTATCGACAAGGGCCGTTGGGTGAATTGTCATAGGTTATCCTGCTTGCTGATGACTTGTTATGGGGCATACGGGCGTGCTTGCGATGTCTGGATAAAATCCCACACGCTTTATAGCCGAATCGCGCCACGCTGCTCAGAAATCACGATATCGGCACACGCCGCCAGCTCATCGCCCACCCGTGCGGTGCAGCTAAATTTATAAATTGTATGACGCTCCATGGTTTTTTCGGCACGGATGATAAGCTGGTCACCTGGTACAACAGGACGCTTAAAGCGCACTTTGTCCACACCAGCAAACAAATACAAATAGCCATCGCTGGGCTTGATGTTTTTGCTGATATAATTGAGCACGCCTGCCGCCTGAGCCATCGCTTCAATCATCAAAACGCCTGGCATGATGGGCTCATCGGGAAAATGCCCCTCAAAATACGGCTCATTGACGGTGACATTTTTTAGCGCGCAAATCCAATGATTGGGCTGACAGGCGGTGACGCGGTCAAGCAGCATAAACGGATAACGATGCGGCAAATAGTCGCGTAGCTGGGCGGTTTTAAGTGGCAACATCACACCGCGTTCAGCAAGCGCGGCATAATCTTCGGGCGTAAGTTTGTTAGAATCCATAGAGTGTCCTGTTAAATACCAGCCAAGCTAGCACTTAACCCCTTTTTTGTATCAGTTTTCAGCAAATATTTTAAATTTTTTTAAATAAAAAATAGCCAATTTAATTAAGCTTATCTGCAGCAGCAAGCTGCTTAAAGCGTACCGCCGCGCGCCGCCATTGGGCGGCAGGCATCATGGGCGTACCAGAGCCATACTCACCTGCTTGGGTGATGGATTTGGTAATGCGGCTCATACCGATAATCACCACATCATCGGTGATGCTGATATGCCCGTTGATACCAACACCGCCACCCAACAGGCAACGCCGTCCAATGCGCGTGCCGCCTGCGATGCCGACACAGGCGGCTATCGCCGTACCTGCGCCTATGTGTACGTTGTGTGCGATTTGTACCAAATTGTCAATGATAACATTGTCTTCAATCACCGTATCATCAAGCGCACCGCGGTCAATACAGGTTTGGCTACCGATGCGCACACGATTACCAACCACCACGCGTCCTAGCTGATGGATTTTGTACCAACCCTCGCTGTCGGGGCGTTTGGTTGGCGCAAAGCCAAACCCTTCATTGCCGATACTGGCATGGCTGTGCAGCATCACGCCATCACCCAATACACAATGATGCCCAACAAAGCAATGCGCCTGTAGCTGACCGTTTTGTCCCAGTATCGCACCGGCCTCAATGACGCAATGCGCTGCCAACACCGTGCCTGCGCCGATTTGCACATGCTCGCCAATATGACAAAATGCACCAACCTGCACGCCTTGACCCAGTATGGCACTATCAGCCACCACGGCTGTCGGGTGGATTTGCGGCGGCCTATCCGCCAAATGCTGCTTCGCGTTTTGCCAATCAGGCGGGCAAGGCTGATAGGCAAATAGCTGCGTTGTCACCGCATACGCGCGATACGGGTTATCAACCACCAGCGGCAAGCTGTTTGCGGGGCAATTTTGGGCTTGCTCGGCGTTTAGCAAGACCAAGCCTGCCTGCGTGTTTTTTAGCTGCGCTTGATAACGAATATCTGCCAAAAAGCTAATGGCTTGTGCATCAGCGCGACCAAGCGACGCTATATGCGTCACGGTGCGTTCCTCGTGGGGCAGCAAGTCTGCCGCGTTGTGCACGTCGATACCATGCGCGGCTAAATGCGCAACAATTTGCGCCAAGTGATAAGTGGTTGCCATCTGGGGACGCTTTTAACCGATTATTTGGCAGGTACTTGTTCGTTGATGCGTTGGGTAAAATCCGCGGTCACATCAAGCTCGGGCTTGACATACGTCACCACGCGATCACGGCTGTCAATCAAGACATCGATATTTTTTTGCTTGACGATGCTTTCGGTAATGGCTTTCATTTTTGGGGCAATTTGGCGCAGCACGTCATCTTCACTGGTGGCTAAGGTCTTGGCAACCTGCTCGGCAATGGTAGAATAACTTGCGATGTTGGTGTCGATTTGACGGCGTAGTTCTTGTTTTTGTGCCTCGGTCATCGTGGCTTGCTGGCTGGCGTATTGCTGCTGCAAACGCTCGATGGTGCTTTGGTAGGTTTTTAGCTGTTGCTGCCGTCCTGCTAGGCTGGTTTGCAGATTGGCAAGTTTGGCTTTGGCGTAGTTGGTATTGATTAATGCTTGCTGAGAGTTCCACACCGCCACCACGCCTGCGGTCGCGCATGGGCTCAATAACAACGCGCTTAGCGCGATACTGGCTGAAGTTACCAAGGATTTTTTCATCGTCTTTACTCGGGTAGTGATTTGTTTTTGTAGCCACCGCTTGACCACATACGGCTTTAGAACAAGCGACCAATTTCAAATTGGACATTGTCCACTTGGTCGTATTTTTTCTTGTTCAGCGGCTTGGCGTAGCTGATAGAAATCGGGCCAATCGGTGTGATCCACGTCATACCAACACCTGCACTAAAGCGCAAGTCTTCATCTTTGTCGTTGAGGAGTTTTGCTTTGACGGTATTGCCATCGATGTCGGTGATGTTGATGGTTTTTTTGTAGCGGTCGGTGGTGTCAAACACTTGCCCACCTTCAACAAACAACACAGGGCGGACTTGGCTTGCCCAATCGGCCTTACTGGGTGTGGGCAGCACCAATTCTAGCCCAAATTGTGCCATCGCGTTGCCGCCGACTTCTTCGGGGTATGGGTCTTGTCCGTTGTAGTTTTGCGCGACATAATACCGCGGACTGGTTGGCCCCAATGTGCCGTTTTCAAAGCCGCGCACCGAGCCGTAGCCCCCTGCAAAGAAGTTTTCCCAAAATGGCAAGTCATTGCCATAGCCGAGTTTGGTGTAGCCGCGCAACACGGTGTTTTTATAAAATGGGTGGTAGTAGTTGCCGTTATAAACGATCTTTTGGTAGTCCACATCGCCAAATGCCAAGCTTAAATTGACATCGTGTGACATACCTTTGGTAGGAAATACGCCGCGATCCAGCGTGCTCCAGTTCCAACCCAAATCCAAACTTGCGGTCTTAAACGGTGCGCTAAAGCTTGGAATGCCGTCACTGTCTAAGCGTCTATCAAGTTTGCCTTCATCAACCAAGTATTGATAGTTTGACACCGCCAAGTAGCGACCGCCTTGGATTTTGGTGCGGTCAAGGGTGAGACCTGCGCTGAGGCTTTTGGTTTCGTCAATCGGGTAGCCCACGCCTAGGCGCAAACCGTATGAGTCGGTGACGTAGTTTGAAATATTTTTGTTGTCGTATTTGGTTTTGCGGTAGTACGCTGACCCACTTTGCGACACGCCATCGGCGGTAAAGTACGGATTGGTGTAGCCAACGCTATAGTTATCAACGGTTTCTGAGCGTGATAGCTGAATATTGACGCGGTTACCTGTGCCCATGAAGTTTGATTGGCTCAAACCTGCCTGAAACGTCACACCGCCACTTTGTGAATAACCTGCTGCCACCGTCACTGAGCCCGAGGGCTGCTCTTCAACAGCGATATTGATATCGACTTGGTCGGGGGTGTTGGGTACGGGCTTGACATCGACATTGACGGTCTTAAAAAAGCCTGTGCGCATAAGGCGTGTGCGCGATAGCTGGATTTTTTCATTCGAGGCAAGCGCGCCTTCAAGCTGGCGCATCTCACGGCGCAAGACTTCATCATCGGTTTTGGTATTGCCCGTAAAATTGATACGGCGCACATACACGGGGCGCACAGGGTCAATAAAAAAGTCGATATCGACGGTTTTGCTGTCTTCGTTGATGTGTGGCACAGGGCGCACTTGCGCAAAATAATAGCCATCTGCGCCATACATTGAGGTCAGATTGTCCACCGTTGTGGTGATTTGCTGCTGCGAGTAGCGCTCATTGGGCTGAAAGGCGACTTGTTTTTGCAGCTTTGCCATGTCGTAGTTGGGGTTGCCCAAAAAGTTGATTTTACCAAACTTGTATTGCTCACCTTCGCTGACATTCAGTTCAATATAAATCTTGTCTTTTTCGGGGCTGATGTTGATGATGGCATCATTGATGGTAAAATTGACAAAACCTGCGTTTTGGTACAGCGCGGTCACGCCCTCAAGGCTTGCGGCAAGTTTTTCACGCGCATAGCGATCCGACTTGCTAAATACGTTGTACCAAGGCTTTTGCTTGATGCTCATGGCATCTTCGATGTCTTTGTCGCTAAAGTACTGGTTGCCGATGATATTGATATCCACAACGCGTGCAGGCTTGCCTTCATGGAACTGAAATTTAAGCGCGACGCGGTTGTTATCAAGCGGTGTTTGGGTGACGGTGATGTCACTGTTGTAATAGCCTTGCTGGTTGTACTGCTGTTTTAGCTCATTGGTCAGCTGCTCAATGGTGGATTGCTTGAGCGGATTGCCTTCAATCACGCCAATGCGCTTAAGCCCGTCCATCAATGCCTCTTTGGGCACCATCTTATTGCCATCCACATCAATACTGGCGATAATCGGGCGTTCTTTGACCGTAAATACTAGATTATTACCAATTTGTTCGGCTTTAACGTCAGAAAAATTACCCGTTTCATACAGCGCATTGATGCTTTGGGCAATATTATCTTCGGTGGCAGTCTCGCCTGCGCTGACGGCAAGCAGCGGATAGATATTGTCAGGTGTAAGACGGCTTAAGCCGACAATTTGCACGCTTGAGGCGACAAAATCCGCCGCGTGGGCGTGTTGGGCAACGATTGCCAACGGTGCTAGAAAAAATAACGCTGAATTTCGCATACGCTGTTCCACTTCATTGCCCTGCTTACGCGTTGGGCTTGCCGCCCTCAACGGGCTGAATCATGCAAACGACCATTTGGGTAGGCTGATGGTTAAAACGCCTGATTGTATGGCTGTATAATTTGGCGTACCATGATAACAATAACGCTTAACTTTGTCACCGAAAAATCGCAAGGCGTGTACGCAATTTGTACGTTTGGGCAAGCTCGTTGGTAGGATTGGTGAGATGGATTAAAAAAACCGCAACGCCCAAACGCTGCGGTTTTTTGCCGTTTAAATCATAAATAACTAAAACAACCGACTGATATCATTACCAATTGCTAAAATCATAAAGCCACCCAACAGTATCAGCCCGATGTTCATGCCAATGGCTTGCACGCGCTCGGGCATGGGCTTACCGACTATCGCCTCATAGGCATACATCACGATATGACCACCATCTAGCACAGGTATCGGTAGCAAGTTGAGCACGGCAAGGCTTAGGCTGACCACCGCCATAAACGATAGCACCGCCTGCCAGTTGATGCCAAAACTTTGATGCGCCACTTTGGCGATGGTTATCGGCCCTGATAGGTTCTCAACACCAATTTGCCCTGTCACCATTTTGCCCATGGATTTAAGCGTCATCAGACTTAGATCCGCCATTTGGGTGACTGCCTTGCTTGCCGCTTGTACGGGCGTGTAGCGTACGGTGGTTTGGTACTCGGCAGGTATCTGCACGTTGTCGGTTTTGGCTTGCGCACCGATTTGCCCAATGCGATTGCCCATGACATCTTTTTTGCCTTGTGGCATGACGGACAGCGTCACGAATTGCTGGTTACGCCGCACGGTGATATTCAGCAAGGTTTCAGGATTTTGGCGCACGATTTTGCTAAAGCTTAGCCAGTCATCAATCGGCTGCCCATTGACGGCTGTGATGGTATCGCCAACTTGTAAACCTTGCCGCGCCGCAGCACTGTTGGGCATGATGGCTTGAATCACAGGCGCGATTTTAGGCTGCCACGGTATCGCGCCAAACCCGTCAATGGGTGATTCGGTGGCGGCGCGTGCATCTGTCTGATGTTTGGTTTGCAAAAAATGCGCAATCGGCACAGCCACGTCACGCGGGCCTTGCGCGTCGTTTACCGTCACCACGATGTCGCCTGTTTCACCCATGCGGTCTGCCAAGGCAAAATTGATGTCTTGCCAGTTTTGCACGCGCGTGTGGTCAATCGCGGTGATGTGATCACCAACGGCTAACGCGGCATGGCTGGCAGGTGTGTTGGGCGCGATGCTGCCAATTTTGGTTGCCAGCATGGTTTTGGGTACTAGCAAAATCGCCCAAAACAGTAGCACGGCAATTAGTAGATTCATCACTGGCCCTGCCGCAACCACGGCAATTTTTTTGAGCGGTGCTTGGTTGTTAAAGGCCAGATGACGCTCATGCGCGGCAACCTCACCTTCGCGCTCATCAAGCATTTTGACATAACCGCCCAGTGGCAACGCCGATAACGCGTAATTGATGCCCGTTTTGCGGCTTGTCCAGCTCACCAATTTGGGCCCAAATCCGATGGAGTACGTCAGCACCTTGACACCGCACAGTCGAGCGACGATATAGTGCCCCCATTCATGCAGGGCGACCAATGGGCCAAGCACCACGATCGCCGCTAAAATCGTCATTAATAACGTCATAGTTTGCCTTTGATTCACACAGTCACGCAAACAATAATTGGGCTATTTTTTGCCAAAACAACACGTTAAGCGCGAAGATTGAACGTTTTATGTGCCTAAAACTGCTGCGGCGCGTTGGGCAATTGCACGCGATAGACTTTGGTCGGGGGTTGCTGCTTTAACCAAGCCAGTACCTGTGCTTGCCAGTCGGTTTCGGCCCCTTGTAGCTCGATGTTGGGCTTAACCCCAACGCCATCAATAGTTTTGCCTTGCCCTGAGTAATAATGCGCGACGGTCAGCTTGACCGCGGTGTTGTCTCCTAATGGCACAATGCTTTGAATCGAGCCTTTGCCATAGCTGGTTTCACCAAATACGGTGGCGCGGGCATTTTCTTGGAGGCTACTGGCAAGCACCTCAGCGGCGGATGCAGAGTAGCGATTTTGTACAATCGCCAGTGGCATATCGGCAAACTGCATTTGCCCATGCGTCATGACGTGTTCTTGTAGCTGCTGCTGTTTGCGCACCTGTGCGACGGGTTTATCTTGCATAAACAAACTTGCCACGTCACTTGCTGCCGAGAGCACGCCACCTGGGTTGTTACGTATATCAATCACCAACGCGCTAAACGGCTGCGGCAGATTTGCCAATGCTGCCATCAGCTGCTGCCCTGTGGTGTTTTGAAACACAGGAATGTGCACCACCGCCACGCCATCGACCCATTGCGCGGCAATCGGCTGCTGCTGCACCAAACTGCGCTGCACGGTTACGGTTTGCTTGCGTCGCCCTTTGTCCGATACCACAAGGCGCACCTGCGAGCCTGCAATCCCTGATAGCAACTGTTCAATATCTTGCTGGGTTTGCTCATCGCTAAGTTTGATGTCATTGATTTGGTGCAGATAAAAATTGCGCAAAATGCCTGCACGCGCGGCTGGCGAATTGGGCAAGACCTCATCCAATACCCACATTTTGTCATTGGGATGAAAACTTGCCGTCACGCCGATACTACCAACATCGCCATCGGTGAACAGGCGCAAATTGTCAAACGCCTGCGCGTCCAAATACTCCGAGTATGGGTCAAGTCCCGTCAGCATCCCGTTGATGGCATTGGCAAAAATACTGTCGTCATTGGTGTTGCGCACATATTGCTGGCGAATGGTGTCCACGACCTTGACAAACTTTGCCACTGTGGTTGGCGCAATCGCCCCCAAAGCAACCTTGCCTGCCGCACCGACATCGGGCACACTGGCATCCATCGGTACGCTGGCAGACGGGATGATGTTGGGTGCGTTGCTATCGGTCACATGGACGTTTGACAAATCAACATCACCGCCGTCCATTTCATCGCCTGAGCCTTCCGTGTCATCGCCCGTCACGTCATAGCGCGTCGCTGAGCCGTTTGGCAAGGGGGATGGTGCGCTGGCTTGGGTGTTGATGGCATCAACCACCGCGTCATTGAGTTTGACGCTTTTTTGCGCCCTTGCTTTGGCTGGTTGGGTGGGTTGATGGGTGGTTGGGTTTGGCAGCTTGGAGGTGGGTGTGGGTGCAGCTTTGCTTGCCGTTTGGGCGGTGGTGTCTTTTAGCGCGTTGGGTCGCGCTTGCGCTGTTGCCGCCCATACACCACCCAACAACGCGCATACACCCAGCACACGCACCAACCTGCGCCCAGCGTTTGGCAGACTCGATGTTTGGCTGACTTGATGAAGGCGATGGTTATGGGTTGGTTTCACAAACGGCACTCGACGCTGGTCTTTGACAATGTTGATTTAAATTTTTTTCAAAAAATACACACAATAAAAATTATGCACCTGTACACACCAATAAGCTTTCGCCTGTCATGTCGGCAGGTTTAGGCACGTGCATCAAATCCAAAATCGTCGGGGCAACATCCGACAACCGCCCGTTGGCACGAATTTGGGTATTGCCAGCGGTGGCGTGTTGGCTGATGTAAATCAGCGGCACCAGCTCAGTGGTGTGCTGGGTGTGCACCTGCCCGCTGTCATAATCCTGCATTTGCTCAACGTTGCCGTGGTCAGCGGTAATCAGCAAATGCCCGTCGGCTGCCAGCACCGCCTCGCTGATGGTATGCACGCAGTTATCCAGCGTCTCGACCGCTTTGACCGCCGCGTCAAACACGCCTGTATGGCCGACCATATCGCCATTGGCATAGTTCACCACCAAGACGTCATAATCGCCCGATTCAATCGCGGCTTTAAGCTGATTGGTGACTTCATACGCGCTCATCTCGGGTTTTAAGTCATAAGTCGCCACATCGGGTGACGGCACCAAAATCCGCGTCTCACCGTCGTATTCTGCCTCGCGCCCACCGCTAAAGAAAAACGTCACATGGGCGTATTTTTCGGTTTCCGCAATGCGTAGCTGGGTTTTGCCCAATTTTTGCAAGTACTCGCCCAGCGTGTTATCCAGTGATGTCGGCAAAAACGCCACCTCACTGACCGCTTGAGCCGCTAAGTCGTCCGAATACCGCGTCAGCATCACCAAACGCGCAAGCTGTGGTGTACGCTCACGGCTAAAGCCATCAAACTTAGGATCAGTCAAAGCGGCGGTTAATTGTCGTGCACGGTCGGCGCGAAAATTCATAAACACCACGCTATCACCGTCTTGAATCGCACCAAATTGCGCCGCATGATGGGGCGCGGCAATGCGTGTGGCTTGCACAAATTCATCGCTCTCGCCTGCTGCGTACGCTGCCGCTAAGCCTGCCTCAGCGGTGTCTGCCGTGCGCACGGCTTTGGCTTGGGTCAAAAGATCATACGCTTGCTGCACACGCTCCCAACGCTTGTCGCGATCCATGGCAAAATACCGCCCGATTAAACTTACCACCGCAATATTGCCTGTGTTGTAGCGTTGATTAAGCGCGGCAATCGCGGTATCAAAGTCGCTTAGGTATTTGTCGGCACTTTTTGGTGGGGTGTCGCGCCCATCCAAAAACGCATGCACCAATACCTGCTTAGCCCCTTGCTGTAGGGCAAGCTCACACATGGCCACCATGTGGTCTTGATGGGCGTGCACGCCCCCATCGGACAATAAGCCCAGCACATGCACGCGCCCATTGTGGGCGTTGGCGGCTGTCACGGCTTCAACCAGCACAGGATTATGAAAAAACTCGCCGTTTTTGATTTGTTGATGAATCCGCGTTGAATCTTGGTACAAAATCCGCCCAGCACCCAAGTTCATATGCCCAACTTCTGAGTTGCCAAACTGCCCGTCAGGCAAACCAACGTCCTCGCCTGAGCCTGAAATCAGACCATGCGGATAAGTTTGATAAATTTTGTCCAAATATGGCGTGTGGGCAGCGGCAATAGCGTTGTCACGCGTGTCAAGACGATGCCCAAAACCGTCTAAAATCATCAAAACGTGGGGAATTTTTTTATGGGTTGTTGGTGCGTGGGTGGTCGGGTGCGCCATGCTCATAGCTTATTCTCAAATTTAGCCAGTTTAGAATGTGTAAAAAATATGCCAAATTATAGCACAAGCTGGCTGGCGGTGCGTGTTGGCAATTTGCAAATTGACTTTTGCGCGCGTGGCGCGTTTATGCTATAATAGCGTCATCTGGGGTATTCGCCAGTCTATGCATTACCTGAGCTGATAATATATTTTAGGGTATGCGATCTATCCGCTTGGTGTGCAAGCCTGCATCTTTGGATGAATCAGGAAGCCTGTAGAGCGGTTGCCATACCCACCCTGAACGTTTCAGTTCATGGGTTCACATAGGCAGCGGTACTCTGGAGCTTTATTGTCTAATTAAGCTTTGTTTTTATGCCATCTATCATCCCCTTGTTTTGATAGATGGTTTTTTTGTGCGCGATAGTTGGCCTAATTCATCGGCCCCGCTGGCAAGTTTGGCACAAAACGCCGATTAAACGCGACGATGGTTTTGGGTTGATTTTGCGCCATGGTGGGATTGGTTGGAGCAAGCGCATTGTGGTTGGGTGTATCGACCTTTGCCAGTGTGCTTTGTAAGACACGCTGCTTGCCGTTTTGTTCGGCGGTCACGGTGATATCAAACGCGCGGCTTTGCACGTCAAACAATGCCGCTAAGCGTGCTAGATCTTGATTTTGGGCAAACATCGGCAATGCCCAAAACTGGTTCACCGTATCAATCGGCGGTGCGGTGCGACGGGTATTTGCCCATGCGTTCACGGCTTGGGTGTCAAGCGTCAAGGTTGCAGGGTCAAGGTTGGCGGCTTGGCGGTTGGTTGATGAGGCGGCGGTATTGGTGTGGGTGTTAGTCAGCGCGGCGGCAAGCGGTGCGATTTGCACCAATACGGGCTCAACGGTATTGACATTCATCGGCACATAAAACGGCTGCGCAGTCAGATACGGCTTGAGGGCGTTGAGTTTTTGCGCGTCCATCCCACGCACAAAAACCAATTCATCCACCGAATGAAATGGCTGGTTACTGATGGGTGGTACACTGTCATTGCCCAGACTTTGGTAATACTCGGCTTCTGCGCCGCCATCTGGGCTGGGCTGGTTGTCAGGGTCTTGCCAGTCCAGTGCGGCATTGGCAATGCTGGGCTCTAACCCGACATGCACCAGCAACGCCTGTAAGTACGCCAGTGCCAATGGGTCGGGCTTGCCATCGTGGTAGAGGTTGTTGAGGTTAAAGCGGCTGGCAGCATCGTTGATTTGTACTTGTATGTTGCCACCGTCAAAAGCAGGCGCGTTGATCGGTTTTGCCCAGTTGTCTTGTAGGCTGTCGGTGGCATTGACTTGGCTGTCTTGCTGTAGGACTTGTCGCGCCATGCCCTCGCCCAGTAGCGTTGCTTCGCGCAGTTGGGTTTGGTCTTTTGTCAAGGCATATTCGCGCAGCAGCAACCGCTGGCGTGCCAGCATACTGCCTGCGATGATGGTCATAGCAACAACCAATAGCAGCACGGTCAGCAATGCCATGCCGCGTTGTTGGCGCAACCGTCGGCTTGGCAAAAATGCTGATACTGGCACGCGCATTTGTGGGCTCATGGATTTGCCCCTGTTGGTGCAGACGCTGCGCGATTGGCGTTTTCGGGCGTATTTGCCACATTGGCCATAACCACAGGCGCGGCACTGGGCAAGGCAAATCGCCACACAATCGGCGTATCGGCATAGGTGAAGCTGACTTCTACCGCTTTGGGCAAGGCGCCCAGCTGCGCAATCGGGTCATTGGGGTCACCGCTATCGGCAGACGCGGTCGGATAGCTGCTGGTTTTATCAGGTGTAAACACCGCCCACGTCACGTCTTTGACATCATGCAGTAAGACGCTGCGACTGGTTAGGCTGGCATCGGGCTGCGTCTGGCTACGCCCATAGCGGCGCGTGCGTACCAATGCGTCATTTTCGCTGGCATAGCCAATCTGTGCCACCGTCGGGGTATAGCCAAAGCGTGGGTCGGGCGGCACGTTGCGTACAAATTCAACGTGGTTATTGGCTAACACAAAACTTGGCGTGATTTGGCTGCTATCAATTTGGGGGGCGGTGGGCGTACTGGCGGCCGCGCCATCGGCACGGCTACTGGCAGCAAGACTGGCACTTGGCGGCACGCTGACCACCCCAACCGCTTGGCTAAAATCCTGCGCCAACTGCCCATACGCGTATTGCAAATCCGATAAGCGGTCGGCTTGTAGCTTGGCGCGGTCACGGGCTTGGCTCAGATTGTCCATGACCTGCCAGCCTGCCAATGCCAACGCGGCAAAAATTGCGATTGCCACCAACAATTCAATGAGGGTAAATCCGCGCTCGGGCGGTGCTTGCCACATGCCTGCCTACCTTGTCTGCACCAACGCCGCATCAAGCGTCACTAGGCTGCGCGCGCCCGTTACGCCATCATCAAGCGGAGCGACGGCAATTTGCACGCGCTCAAGCGTATCACCCACAGACGTTGGGGTGATGGTGACTTGCCAACGCCGCCCCTGCGCCTCGACTTGGTTGCTTGTTGGTGCGCTCAGCCATGTTTGTTGGGTGCGTAAATCCGTCAAGGCGTTGTTGGCAACAAACTGCGCCAGCGTACGCGTTTTGAGATTGGCCACCGATTGCACATAGCTGCGGCTGGCTTGACTGGCTGCCACCGCCACCACCGCCAAAATCGCCAACGCGACCATGACCTCAAGCAGGGTAAAGCCTTGCTGACTGGCAAGCCGCGCTGTTCGCCATGCCATCTTTCGCATCATTGCACCACCTCAACCGCGCCTGCTGCATTGACAACCAACGGCGCGCCCACGGGGTAACGCTGGTCATCGGCATTTTTTTTGGTAACGATGATTTGCACAGGCGTTGCCTCACCTGTGCCAAACCACACCACAGGCGGTGCTTGGTAACCAACCAACCACGCAGGTGTTTGACGGTTGGCGTTGTCTGCCGCATCCAGTGGCTGAATGGTGACATCCACACCTTTGGGAATATCCAGCGGCGCAATGCTGTCTTCAAGCTGCCAGCTTGGCGGTGAATTTGGCTGATTGCCACCAGACGATGTTCCAAGCGGCAGTTTGACCACCATCAGCTGATTGGTGGCGGCGTCCGTCAAGCCTTGCCCGTCTGCCAGCTTAATCGCCACCCCATACGGCTGCATCCGCTCACTGCTCAGCAGACGCACATAGCGCAAATTGCTTTGCACATGCTCATAAAACGCCAAATTTTTGCGGTTATCCCCACCCGATACGGACAGCGTCATCATGCCAGCAAACATTGCCAAAATCACCAGCACCACCAACAGCTCAACCAACGTAAAACCGCGCATCGGGCGATGGGTTACCATCGTCGCTTGGGTTGGCCAATACGCGCGCATCGCTGCTGCAAGTTCCGTCAAATTAGTTAGCCGTGGGGTGGCGGTAGTGCTTGGGCAAATCCAATATCTGCTGCACCAATGCCCAGCGCAGCGTATCACGCCGCCCCAAATACCGCTGATAAAAGCTTGAATTAAGCAAGCCTGCACCGCCTTGCCCCAATGCCCAAATCGTCGCCAAATAATCGCGCGTGGACAAACGGCTGTCTTGCTCCTGTAAGTAATGATTGGTCGTGGTAATTAAAATCCGCATACGTTGGCGGCGCACGTCGTATAGCCGCGCAAACAGCTTGTTCAGCCCCGTCGCCGAGCTTGCCAAACGCTCCTCAATTTGATTGAGCAACATGGTTTTTTGCGGATACAACAACTGATACATAATCACCCGTGCCACGCCTGCCGCCGCACTGTCCTCAATACTACTTAGCTCAAGCAACTGCAGCTCTTGGCGGATGATAATGCGTAAAAACAGCTCATCCTTGCTGGTAAAATGCTTATACAGCGTACCTTTGGCAAGGTCAAGCTGCTGAGCAAGGCTGTCAAGCGTGATGTCACCTTCACCTGATTCTAACAACAATTGTTCGGCGGTCGCTAAGATGCTCTCTTCACGCTGTTCAAACTGTTGCTGGCGATTCATTATGTTTCCTTTTTTATTTTAAAAAACCCACAAAATCAGCGCGCCACCTTGTAATTTACCTAAAATCTCTCTGCTATTTTATATAAAACACAAAGCGGCGAATGCAGTCTGCCAGCCACCCAAGATGCCCAGATGACTGACGAATCTAACCTGTTAAATCCCAACGATAGGCTTGGTAGGATGGTTGGCTGATATCAAAGCCATGCTGTGCTAAACGCCTTTGACACAAAAAACTCACCCCGTCAAACAAGTTTGCCCAAACTTGTTTGACCCACCTGACTGCCCATTTAACCCACCTGACTGGCCAACAAAAGTCAGCTCGACAACATCAAGCCCACTAAAATCTTGCACTATCATACCTGACTGGCAGGTCATTGCCAAACCCTTTTGGCTTAAATGTGCTAAGTTTTTGTTTTAAGCGCATTTTTGTACCAAAATTGAGCCGATTGAATAGCCTGCGCCAAACGAACAAATCACCCCGATATCGCCTGCTGTCATGCCCGCTTGGTGGCGGTGAAACACAATCATCGGGCTTGCCGAACTGGTATTGGCAAACTCATCAATCACCAATGGCGCAATGGACTTGTCCGCCTCTTTGCCCATGACGCTGCGCAAAATCAAATCCACCATATTGGCGTTGGCTTGGTGTAGCCACAATTTTTTGACGCGCGTTTTATCAATGTGATGCTCGGCTAATTGCGCCAAAATCAAGTTGGACACCGCAGGACAGACTTCACGAAAGACCTTGCGCCCCTCTTGCAAAAATAGCTTATCATGCACAGGCGCGTTGTAATCATCCGCCGCTCTGCCTGCTGCCAAGTTTTCGCTACGGTCTAAAAAGCCAAACTCGTTTTTGACATTGGTTGAAAATTCGGTGAACAGCTTACTGCCCAAAATTTCATAACCGTGTGGCGTTGCCGTTTGCTCAATCAAAGTCGCCATGGCAACATCACCAAAAATAAAATGGCTATCACGGTTGCGCCAGTTGAGATGCGCTGAAGTGATTTCAATGTTGAGCACCGCAACACGCTTGGCAAGTCCTGTTTCAATCAGCCCCACCGCCTGCGCAATACCAAACGTCGCCGCGCTACACGCCACGTTCATGTCAAAACCAAACCCACCCGTCATGCCGATCGCCTGCTGAATCTCAATGGCAATCGCAGGGTATGCGCGCTGAAAATTTGATGACGCAACGATCACCGCGTCCAAATCCTGCCCCGTCAAGCCTGCCGCTTGCAAGGCTTGTTGTAGCGCGGCCACGCCCATCTCTGCCATCACGGACAATTCCTCACCCAATTTGCGCGCAGGAATTTTGGGCGCCATCACCGCAGGGTCTAAAATGCCTGCTTTGTCCACCACATAGCGCGATTTTATCCCCGATACCTTCTCAATAAATTCTGCCGAAGAGGGTTGCAACGCGGTTAGCTCACCTGC
The DNA here is from genome assembly GCF_059264685.1 of Faucicola sp. SE7633. NCBI lineage: Bacteria > Pseudomonadati > Pseudomonadota > Gammaproteobacteria > Moraxellales > Moraxellaceae > Faucicola > Faucicola sp. SE7633. The sequence continues at coordinate 45,666 of NZ_JCADBW010000009.1, forward strand.
GGCAATCGCGTCGGCGTGCTCGGCGTTGTAGTTATCAACGTATTGGTTAAATACCGTCACCAACTCTTCATTGCTGATACGATGCGGCGGCGTGTATAGCCCTGTTGCGGTAATGCAAATCGCCATTGTAGTTCCTTGTGTGTTACGGTCTGATGTTGATAGATTGGCGCGTGCCAACGTTTTATCGGCAAACATGGCGACAAAAAGATGCCGCACAAATGTCTGTATTATGCCTGTAAATGGCTGGGTTGGCGATGGATGTTACAAAATATTTCATAGCTGATGGCCGTTTTTTACGCACAAAAAACGGCAAACCGTCACGATTTGCCGTTGTTGGGTCAAAAATTGGCCAAATTAGCGTGGATTACAGCCTTTATAAACGATTTGCTGGTTGGGCGCGGTGACCATGATAGGTTTTTGGCGGTAGTTTTTGCTGTTAAGGCTATCTGTTACCAAGCGATAGCCGCGCACGCTATTAAACTCACTATCGACATTGTCTGAGCGGTTAAGGTCAATCGGTAACGATTGCATACGCCCACCATCGCGGAAGGCGGCATACGTTGGTAAGCCTTGGTGGTTAAAGCCGTACGTGACCGTTAGCGATTTGCCACCCTGACAGCGATAATTGACGTTGCGTGTGTATTGGGTTGGGTTACTGATGACTTGATGCGGCGGATTGGTTTCATTTGCAAAACGGTGCTCAAGCGGGCGGTTGTCGTATTCATAGGTGTGGTCGTGGTAGGGTGTGTGGTGCGTTGCGGCTTGCGCTGTGCCACTGACCAAGCCTGCCACCAGTGCTGCGCCAAATAATGTTTTACCCAACGTCATGTGTTTGCGATGCATGTTTCCCCCCGTTAGTAAAATTTCAGTTGTTAAGATGTCCGCTTTGACGGTGCTGTCATCATACGCCTAAAATCCACCAGACGCAAAGCGTGCAATTTATCCCAACGATTTTGCCACACTTGCGATAACTGGCGGTAAGTTTGTCTGCGTCAAGCGTTTTGACAAGTAAAAAATAAGCCACGCAAGACAAGGTGGCTTATTTTTATTCAAATTTTTGGACAAAAAACCGCTTAGCTCACGCGCAATTTATCAAACGTCAAGCGATTGTCCGCGCCAACTTCAACCTTGATGGTATCACCTGCGACAAAATCACCCGACAACAAGCGCATTGACAGCGGATTTTCGATTTCCTGCTGAATCGCGCGTTTGAGTGGGCGCGCGCCATACACGGGGTCATAACCCACAGCCACCAGCTGGTTTATCGCCTCATCGGAGAACACGATACTGATGTCGCGCTCAGCCAGGCGTAGGCGCAAGCGTGCCAACTGGATATCGGCAATACCGGCCATTTGCGCTTGCCCGAGCGGATGGAACACAACGATTTCATCAATACGGTTGATGAATTCTGGGCGGAAGTGCTGATTGACTGAATTCATCACCGCAGCCTTGATGTTATCGTAGCTGTCACCTGCCATTTCTTGGATTTTGTGGCTACCTAAGTTGCTGGTCATGATGATGACGGTGTTTTTAAAGTCCACCACGCGGCCTTGTGAGTCGGTCAAACGTCCGTCGTCTAGCACCTGTAGCAAGATGTTAAACACATCGGGATGGGCTTTTTCCACCTCATCAAATAACACCACACTGTAGGGCTTACGGCGTACCGCTTCGGTCAAAACACCGCCTTCTTCATAGCCGACATAACCAGGAGGCGCACCGACCAAACGGCTGACGCTGTGTTTTTCCATGAATTCTGACATGTCAATACGAATCATGGCGTTTTCATCGTCAAACAAGAAGTTTGCCAAAGATTTGGTCAGCTCAGTTTTACCCACGCCTGTTGGCCCTAAGAACAAGAACGAACCACTGGGGCGGTTGGGGTCAGCCAACCCTGCGCGGCTACGACGGACGGCGTTGGCAACGGCTTGTACGGCTTCGTCTTGTCCGACCACACGCTCATGGAGCTTGTCTTCCATGTGCAGCATTTTTTCGCGCTCGCCTTGTAGCATTTTATTGACAGGAATACCCGTTGCTGCACTGACGACTTCGGCAATTTCGTTGTCGGTGACTTTGTTGCGTAACAGTTTTGCGCCACCATCCTCGCTTTGCGCCTTGGTTTCGGCAAGGTTGGTTTCGCGAATTTGACGCTCTAGCTGTGGGATGGTTTCGTACTGCAATTTTGCCATGCGCTCGTAGTCGCTGTCGCGGCTGGCTTTTTCTAAGGCGGTACGGGCTTTGTCCAATTCCTCTTTTAGCTGTTGGCTGCCTTTGTCCAAGGCTTTTTCAGCTTGCCAAACTTCGTTCAAATCAGCGTATTCTTTGTCAAGTTCAGCGATTTGGCTCTCTAGCAGTTTAAACTGCGCTTTTGCGCCTTCGTCTTCCTCATTTTTCAAGGTTTCACGCTGCATTTTAAGCTGCATGATACGGCTTTCTAGTTTGCCCAAGGCTTCAGGTTTGCTGTCCATTTCCATACGCAAGCGGCTAGCGGCTTCGTCAATTAAATCAATCGCTTTGTCGGGCAGTTTGCGATCGGTGATGTAACGGTGGCTCATACGCGCCGCGGCGATAATCGCGCTATCTTGAATATCCACCCCGTGGTGCAGCTCATAGCGTTCTTTGAGTCCACGTAAAATAGCGATGGTGTCCTCAACGCTGGGTTCATCAACCAAGACTTTTTGAAAACGACGCTCAAGCGCGGCATCTTTTTCGATGTACTGGCGGTATTCATCCAACGTGGTTGCGCCCACACAGTGCAACTCACCGCGCGCTAGAGCAGGTTTAAGCATATTGCCTGCGTCCATCGCGCCATCGGCCTTGCCCGCGCCAACCATGGTATGAATCTCATCGATGAATAAAATCACCTGTCCTTCTTGTTTGGCAAGCTCAGATAGCACGGCTTTGAGGCGTTCTTCAAACTCACCACGGAATTTTGCGCCTGCAATCAACGCGCCTAAATCCAACGACAACACGCGTTTGTTACGCAAGCCTTCGGGAACTTCACGGTTGATGATTTTTTGCGCCAAACCTTCGACAATGGCGGTTTTACCCACCCCCGGCTCGCCAATCAGCACGGGGTTATTTTTGGTGCGGCGTGATAAGACTTGGATGGTACGGCGGATTTCGTCATCACGTCCGATGACGGGGTCAAGTTTACCGCTTTCGGCGCGTGCGGTCAGGTCAATGGTGTATTTGTTGAGTGCATCGCGTTGATCTTCGGCGTTTTGGTTATTCACGGTTTGGTTGCCTCTTATTTGTTGAATCACTTGGCGCAAGTTGGCGGCATTTACGCCGACTTTTTGTAATAAGTGTTGGCTGTCGCTGGTTTCTGCCAATGCCAAAAGCACCCATTCGGTGGCGATAAAGTCATCGCCTGCTTTTTGGGCATGGCGATCGGCAAGGTTTAGCACCTTAACGCTGCCTGAGCTTAAATTTGCCTCACCCGTTGGGTTAGATAGCACGGCTTGTTGGTCAAGTGCCTGTTCAACCGCTTGGGTCAAACGCTCGGCATTCGCGCCTGCCTGTGTGTAGATAGCTAGGTGGGCAGGATCTTGCAGCAGCACGCTGAGCAAATGAATCGGCTCGATGGCGGTATTATCTCGCCCAACGGCAAGACTTTGCGCTTGGCGAATGGTGTCTTGCAGTTTTTGGGTAAATTTTTCAAATTGCATTGTTGTTGTCCTTGAAAGTGAATTGGTGGTTATATGTGGTTATGTTTTGGGGTTTCAATAGTAAAAACAGAAATTTTTTAATTTGTCTAGTTTTTTTTATGACTTTTGCGTCATGGTAGGATTAACTGACAAAGTCTATCAATCATAACTATCAATCATAAAAAGGTTATCCGCAAAATTTTTTGTCCTATAAAGTCATATTTTGGTGCAATCTCTTTTTTTAGGAATATCGCTGAGGTTTAGCGCAAAATTTGTTACACTAAACCTGTATTTTGCGCCCACATCCGCGTATGTGTTAATGGTGTGCGTAGGAAGATACGCCGACACCCCGTGATATTCGCACCTGTGCAAATTTTTAAATTTGTTGTTAAATCACAAAAATTTGACCATCCAGCGTAATGGCAAGACCTTCATGCCGATACCAATCGGCAACCACGGCCAAGCAGGCACAAACGCCTCGTCCACGCCTGCCTCAATCGCCTGTACAATCGCCTCTACCCCTTCTTCTTCGCTGCTTTCAAACGGTAGGTATTTTGCGCCAATGTTGAGCTCGGTGCGGATATACCCCGGATAAATCGTGGTGACTTTAATGGGCAATTTTTCGCGCAGCATATCGGCGCGGATACCCTCGGCAAGCCGTGCCAGCCCTGCCTTGGCGGCGGCATACGTCGTCAAATGACGCGGCAGGCCACGCACGGCAGACATGCTAGAGATAACCACCAAATGTCCGTGATGCTGACGGCGAAACATCTGCATCGCTGCCTCGCATTGTGCCAATGCGGCAATAAAATCAATCTCTGCTGTGCGCCGATTGACATTAAAACGCCCATGCCCGATGACGCGGCTATCACCCACGCCAGCATTGACCACCACGCGATCTATGCGGCCGCATTCGGCTGCAAATGCATTGAACACATCAAAAATCGCGTCATAGTCGCTGACATCAAGCACCTTAACATGTACGCGCACGCGATATTGTGCCTCAAGCTCGGTTTTTAGTGCGTGCAATCTGTCCTCGCGCCGCGCACAAATCGCCAAATCATAGCCCAAGGCGGCAAACCGCCGCGCCATCATCGCGCCAATGCCTGAGCTTGCGCCCGTGATCAGCACGGTTTTGCCATGCCCGATACCGTTGAGATCATCAAGATTTGGGTAGCGCATCAAGCGTTGGGTCACGGCTTGTCCGTATTTGTCGATACAGGCAAAGGCTTGTTCAAGTTTTTTCATCATTGTGTTAAATTTTCCGTAAAATACAACCTAATATGTGCCATCACTATTATACCTAAGCGGTGTGGGGTTGGCGACAAGGCAACGTCAGGTTTTGCGCTTGGCTTTTGTTGAATGTTCCAGCATGAATTTAAAAGCACGGGTTTTTAAGGGCAGCTTTTTGGGTGCAATAAAAAAGCCAGCCAAACGCGCTTGACCGACTTTTTGCCATACCTTAAAAATTTAACGCTGACTTCCTCCCCTCCCTAAAGCGAGGGGATTTCTTCTGCAAGACGGTTAGACCTGCCGCAAACCTTAGACCGTGGCATCCGCCCGTACGACACACCATACATCTTAGGTTCTTATTTTAAATTCGCCCTACCGTTAGGCTTATCTTGTGCATTAAGTGCACGACACGAACCAATTTAAGTGGGTGTGCAAACGCTTTACCCGTTAAGTTACTGCGTACTCGCAATTTAGTCTTAACTTAACTGTTTGATGTAAGACGTTAAATATCGTGCCATGAGCATAGTAACACTTATTTCATTGAACAATATGCCTAACATCCGCCACCTAACGTTGCAGGTTTACGCCAACAAGTGATAAAGACTATAACGCCGCTACCACCGCATCGCCCATCGCTTGGCAACCGATCAGCGTCATACCGTCTTCAAAAATATCCGCCGTGCGTAGGCCTTGTGCCAAAACAGATTTGACCGCGTTCTCTACCTGTGTGGCGCGTGCTTCGTCTTGTAGGCTATAACGCAGCAACATCGCCAATGATAAGATGGTGGCAAGTGGATTGGCTTTATCCTGCCCTGCAATGTCGGGCGCAGAGCCGTGCGACGGCTCATACAGACCTTTGGCGTGTTCATCCAAACTTGCCGATGGCAACATGCCAATCGAACCTGTCAGCATTGAGGCTTGGTCGGATAAAATATCCCCAAAAATATTGCCCGTTACGATGACATCAAACTGCTTGGGTGCTTTAACCAGCTGCATGGCAGCGTTATCCACGTACATGTGGCTTAGCGCGACATCGGGATAATCGGCGGCCACCTCGTTAAAGACCTGCTTCCACAGCTCAGTGGTTTCAAGCACATTGGCTTTGTCCACCGAGCAGAGTTTTTTGTGACGTTTTTGCGCGGCACTAAAGGCAACGTTGGCGATACGGCGAATTTCAGACTCGCTGTATTTCATGGTGTTAAAGCCTTCACGTTCGCCATTGTCTAGCGTGCGAATACCGCGCGGTTCACCAAAATAAATATCGCCCGTCAATTCACGCACAATCAAGATATCAAGCCCCGATACCACCTCAGGCTTCAAGGTTGAGGCATTGGCAAGTTCGGGGTACAAAATCGCAGGGCGCAAATTGGCAAACAGCCCCAAATCCTGCCGAATTGCCAACAAGCCGCGTTCGGGGCGTAGCGCGCGCTCAAGGTTGTCATACTGTGGGCTACCGACCGCACCCAACAGCACCGCGTCCGCCGCACGGCACAAATCGCGGGTCACATCAGGATAGGGCTTGCCGTGGGCGTCATACGCTGCCCCACCCAATGGCGCGTAGTCATAACGCGCATCAAGCCCGTCTGCAACCAGTTTATCCAACACCTTAACGGCTTGCGCGATGATTTCAGGCCCGATGCCATCGCCTGGCAAAATTGCAATTTGTTTGGTCATTGTCGTTATCCTTGTTGTCATCAAAGTTGTCAGCAAAATTTTAGCATCACGCGCCTGTTGGACGTAGCTCGGCAAATACCCACGGGTGTGCCGTGCGTGCGCGCGTTTCATAGGCGGCAATCGCATCGCTTTGCTGCAACGTCAAACCAATATCATCCAAACCATTTAACAAACAATGTTTGCGAAATTCATCGACATCAAAATGATAGTGCTCACCTGTCGGGGTGATGACCTGCTGCGCGGCTAAATCCACGGTTAGGCTGTAACCTTCATGCGCAAAGGTTTGCTCAAACAACCGCGCAACCACGTCCTCAGGTAGCACCACGGGCAACATACCATTTTTAAAGCAGTTGTTATAAAAAATATCGGCAAAACTTGGCGCAATCACCGTGCGAAAGCCGTATTCTTCCAACGCCCATGGCGCGTGCTCACGGCTTGAGCCGCAACCAAAGTTTTTACGCGCAAGCAAAATCGTCGCGCCTTGGTAGCGCGGTTGGTTTAGTACAAAATCGGGATTAATCGGGCGGCGGCTAACGTCTTGGTTGGGGTAGCCTTCGTCCAAATACCGCCATTCATCAAACAAATTGACCCCAAAACCCGTGCGTTTGATGGATTTTAAAAACTGTTTGGGGATGATTTGGTCGGTATCGACGTTGGAGCGGTCTAGCGGACAGACAAGCCCGTGTTCGGTGGTGTATTGTTTCATGTGTTTTTCCTAAACTTTATAAATCGTATTTCAAAGCGTTGGCGTTTTTTTGGCATCTTGTGGTTGATTTTGCTGAATATAATCAATGGTTTGCTGCTGCCATTGCTCAAGTTCCAAATTTCCTGATGAATTTTTATCAAGAAATTTTTTGTATTTCAACAAATAAACGTCCAACTCCCTTGGCGTGGATTGACGCCCAAGTAACTTAGGCTCAAAAATTTCATCTCTAAAAACCAAACAACGCTTTACAAAAACCGAATACTCAGCATCATAGTTTTGTGGAATATCATGTTTCTTGCCTTGATTTAAATGGGTAATACTTCGATTGGCTAAAAAGTCATAAATAAACACTGCATTTGGCAGATGAAAATGTAAGTACTTTGAAGCTAGCGAACGCTTATTTAAATCTGTGATTTGTTTTAAAACGTCGGTGAAGTTTTTATGCAACGCTAAAACTTGCTCGCAGTTGTCATGGGTCAAACGGTCGATTGGTCTTACTTTAGCTATCCATTCATCTATATTAGACTGTTTGATTGTTGGGGCGACAGTATCGGCAATAAAATTTTCAACATCTTTGAGCAAACTTGAATTTCTAACTCGATTGACAGCGGCAGAGTAGCTATGACCAATTAGCCAGATTTTACCTGCAATAACATCAATATCATCGTGATGAGGGTATTCCGCACACATTTTGTATAAAATGGCGTTGCCAAAATTACTCATTTTGCCCCCCTAGGATCAAAAATCCCTGACATCAACAAAATACCCAGCAATCGCCGCTGCCGCTGCCATGGCAGGGCTGACCAGATGCGTGCGGCCGCCATTGCCTTGTCGTCCCTCAAAGTTGCGGTTTGAGGTGCTGGCGCAATGCTCTTGTGGGGCAAGTTTATCCGCGTTCATGGCAAGGCACATCGAACACCCAGGTTCGCGCCATTCAAAGCCTGCGTCGGTAAAGATTTTGTCCAAACCTTCTGCCTCAGCCTGCTGCTTGACCAGCCCAGAACCCGGTACAACAATGGCTTCTTTAATCGTATCGGCAACTTTGCGCCCTTTGATGACTGCCGCGGCCTCGCGAATATCCTCAATGCGTGAGTTGGTGCATGAGCCAATAAAAATACGGTCAAGGCGGATATCCGTCATCGGCTGCCCTGCTGTCAAACCCATGTAATTGTACGCGCGCGTCCATGCCTCTTGTTGCACGCTGTCTTTGGCATCGGCAAGGGTCGGCACGTTGGCATCGATGGCGACCACCATCTCAGGCGATGTACCCCACGATACCTGCGGTGCGATCTCGGCTGCGTCGATGTCGATGACTTTATCAAACACCGCGTCATCGTCTGAATGCAGCGTGCGCCAATACGCCTCGGCTTGTTGCCACAGCTCGCCTGTGGGCGCGTAAGGTCGCCCTTTGACGTATGCAAGCGTTGTCTCATCAACGGCAACCATGCCCACGCGCGCGCCTGCCTCAATCGCCATGTTACACACTGTCATGCGGCCTTCCATAGACATAGCTTGCATGACTTGCCCGCCAAATTCGATGGCATAGCCTGTACCGCCTGCCGTACCAATCCGCGCAATAATCGCCAACACCACGTCCTTGGGTGTCACACCTGCACCCAGCGTGCCATTGACACGGATCAGCATGTTTTTCATTTTAGATTGGACCAGACATTGGGTGGCAAGCACATGCTCGACTTCAGAGGTGCCGATGCCATGCGCCAAACAACCCAGCGCGCCATGCGTTGCGGTGTGACTGTCGCCGCACACCACCGTCATGCCCGGTAAGACCAAGCCTTGCTCGGGCCCGACCACATGCACGATGCCTTGACGAATGTCATTGATGGTAAACTCGGTGATATCAAATTTTTGGCAATTTTCATCCAGCGTTTGCACCTGAATGCGTGAAACATCATCCTTGATACCTGCCACCCCTTGCTCGCGCTCTTGCGGCACGGTTGGCACGTTGTGGTCAGGCGTGGCGATATTGGCAGATAACCGCCACGGCGCGCGCCCTGCCAACGCCAAACCCTCAAATGCTTGAGGGCTTGTGACCTCATGCAGCAAATGGCGGTCAATATAAATCAAGCTTGCGCCATCATCGCGCTCAAGTACCAAATGGTCTTGCCAAAGTTTGTCGTATAGGGTTTGTCCTGCCATGGGTTACCTCGTTATGTTAAAGCAATGCAACAAATGCGACTTGCCAAAATCGAGCGGTTCAAATCCAGCCGTTTTATGCGCACAACTGTTACCAATACCTGTTTACAGTTGTTTGGCTTGTTAAACGTGCGTATTGGTAAAAAACGCGTATCTTAGCATGGCTGGTGAATATTTGGTCACGTTTTACCGTCCTTGTCATGAATAAGTCAATTATAGCAAAGACCTTTCATAATTTTTATTGATGATTTTTATGTATTTAAAAACTTAAAATTATATATTGATTACTATCAAGCCTTACCAACCTTTTTTTACCCATTTTTATATCCAACCAAACTTTTTTTTATGGTTAAAATCCCGTATAATGCGCATAATCTAACGTCCATCAAAATCAGCGACCAGCAAGCGAGTGCCTATGAATACCACCAACCTCAACACGTTTTTGGCGGTGATGCAAACAGGAAGTATTTCGCAAGCGGCGGATAAGCTGTTTATCACTCAGCCTGCTGTCAGTAAACGGATCAAAAATTTAGAAGACGAATTTGATGTCGCGCTGTTTGATACGGTTGGGCGCGGTATTATTCCTACCCAAGCCGCGTATGATTTAGTACCACACGCCAAACGCTGGCTTGATGATTACAATAATCTTAAGATAAATTTAAAGAATAACCAACGAACTGTATCGGGTAAACTGGTGATTGGCACCAGTCACCATATCGGCTTGCACCATCTACCTGTGGTGCTCAAGTCCTTTATGCAACAATACCCCGATGTGCAGCTTGACGTGCATTTTATCGACTCTGAACAAGCGCACAAGGCAGTGCTAGATGGTGATTTGGCATTGGCGTTTTTGACCCTGCCGCCAACGCAAGACAAGCGTTTGCATTATTTTAATCTGTGGCAAGATACCTTGCAGTTTGTCACGGGCACAGGCTCAGTGCTGGCACAAAAAACCCAAGTGACGCTGGAGGACTTGACGCATTTCCCTGCTATCTTGCCTGCTGCCAATACGTTTACCAGTCAAATCACGTTGGCAGAATTTGCCAAACACGGGCTAAAGCCGTACGCCACCATGAGCACCAATCCGCTAGAATCCATCCGCATGTTGGTGTCGATTGGTTTAGGCTGGTCAGTGTTGCCGCAAACGCTGATGAATGAAGAGTTGCAGCCGATTGCACTGGCCAAGCCACTGGCGTTGCAGCGTGATTTGGGGGTGGTGATGAACCCAAATATTACGGTGTCTGCCAGTATGTTGGCGTTGTTATCACTGCTCGGCTTAGAACTGCCCGAAACCTTTCATATCGGCTAGGCGTTTTTGGTTCGATGTTTTTTAACAACGCCCATGCAGATTTAGACCCAGCATGGGCGTTGTGAGATAGGTTTTGGGCGATTTTTTGGTAAGCTATTTTTTTTGGTAAGTTAGGCGCAAGCCGTAGACTGTGGCGTGGTTGTCCTCAAATTTGCCGACAACCGTGTCATCGGGCAGGCGTGCTTTGGCATCGCCAAACATCAAGTATTTAGCACCCAATGACGCTGACCACTCGGGCGTGATGTTGTAACGCGCGCCAAGCCCCAAGCCCCAGTAGCCATTAACAGGCCCTAGTGAGGTCACGGGGTCGCCTGCGCCGCTGTCCCATGTTACCTGCCCCGATAACGCCCAGCGGTCGCTGACTTTTTTGCCCACACCGATATCAACCGCCCATGAGTCTTTGTCATAATCGACCAAGTTTAGCCCACTGACATCGCCGTACAGTTTGGGTTTGATGGCAAAATCACTCCACGGCACCCAGCGCACTTTACCCGTCAAAAGTGTGGTTTTGTTAAGACCTGTTTGAAAATCCAAGTTCACCGATTGCGGCGTGGTCACCGTTACTTGGTTGGTTTGGCGCGGATTGCCACCGCGTAGCGCGTACAAAGGCAGGTTTTCGCCGATGTTCAAATCATGGTCGATTTCTGAGCGATAGGTCAAAGACGCTTTGAGAGCGATTTCAGGCTTGCTATACGCCACGCCAGCCAACCAACCAACGGCCGATGAGGTCGGTATCGTCGCGTCATAGTTGGTCGCGGTTTTGTAGCTGTCGCCGCGCAGGTGGACCTCGCCCTCAAGTTTTTGAAACGAAGGCCCGGCATAGACTTGCCAGTTTTTGTTTTCGCCAAATTTAACGCCAAACACGCCAGCGATTTTTTTGCTGCTGACTTTAACTTTAGTGCCTTCGGTGTTATTCACCAGTGGTGTGGTGGCAGCTTGCAAGCCGCTTAAGGTTTTGACCGCGCCTTTACCTGCCTCGACTTGCTTTTGTCCTGCTGCCAGCTGTGCTTTGCCTGCGTCAATGTTTGCCGTTCCTGCAGCAATGCCTTGCTCTAGTGCAACAATTTTGGGATTGAGCGCGCTGGCAAGGTTTGGGTTGGCTGCCAATGCCGCTTGCGCTTGGGTCAATTGGGTTTTGGCAGCATCAAGCTGACTTTGGGCTTGGGTAAGTTGGCTGCTGGCGGCGGTCAGTTGGTTTTCGCCTGCGGTGACTTGGTTTTGTAGTTCTGTGATGGTGTTTTGTAAATCCGCTGCGTTGGTGATGTTGGCATTGACACCTGCGGCTTGTAGGCTCTTGGAGGCTTGCGCATACACGCCGTTTAGCACGGCATTGGGTGCGCCAACAAAGTTGTTGTCACCGCTGTACTGCACGTCTGCGCCCCACGGCTGGTCAAAAAACACGCCAACGCTAAAGGTATCATTGACATCGGCTTTCACGCCATAGCTGGTGAATTTGTAGTCCTCGGTCATGTTGCCTGTTTTGCGCCCTAAGTTGTCTTTACCCGATACTTTTGGCGCAATGGTTACATGCTCGGCATACGCGTAGGTACCATCTTGGGCGATGCCCCAACTGGGCTGGGTCGAGCGATCCAGTCCTGCTGCATGCGCATTCGCCGTGAGTGCTAGCATAGCCGATGCACTGGCAACTGCCAACGCGATACGGCGTGGACGCAAGATATGCGCAGGTGAAGAGATACGATTTGACGTAATCGATAACATACGGACATCCCTGTTTAGTTTTTACGATTAGGTTTTAACCATGTTTAGGCCAATCCTGCCTAAACTTATGTTCACAATTCCTCGTTAGAACACTGTAACAAGCATAATCAAATTTTAGACATTTGACAACACTTATTATTTGTAATGTGTATTTTTATCATAGTTGTATGATTTTGGTTCATTAAGCCGCACAAATTAAGCCGCCCAAAAAGACGGCGCGGATAACAGCCGTCTTATACTCACGCCCATTGGTGGGCTATTTTTTTTGATAGGTCAGACGTAAGCCATACACAGTGGCGTGATTGTTTTTAAATTCGCCAACTTGCTGTCCGTTGGGGATTTTGGCTTTGGCATCGCCTAGCCAAATATAGCGCGCGCCCAATGATGCTGACCATTCAGGCGTTAGCGCGTAATGCGCACCTAGGCTTGTGCCCCAGTAGCCATTGACAGGACCTAGCGTGGTCACAGGATCGCCTGCGCCGCTATCCCACAATACATGCCCTGATACTGCCAGTTTGTCGCTAAGCTTTTTGCCCAAGCCCAACTCAATCAACCAAGAGTCTTTATCATAATCTAGCAGATTGATCCCACTGACAGCGTTATATAGCTTCGGGCGGATGACAAAATCACTCCATGGTTCCCAGCGCACCTTTGCCATCAGCAGCGTGGTGGGGTTGATGCCTGTTTGCAAATCCAAATTGACTGATTCGGGTGTCTTGACGGTGACTTTGTTGGTCTGTGCTGCCTCAAAGCCTTTAAGTTTTGCCAACGGGAAGTTTTCGCCAATCGGCATATCGTGGTCGATTTTTGCGCGATAGGTCAAGGCGGCTTTTAGTGCGATTTCTGGTATTGTATAGCCCACGCCCGCCAGCCAGCCAACTTCTGATGATGTCGGAATTGATGCGTCATAACCTGTCGCGCCTGAGTAGGCATCACCACGCAAATGTAAATCACCAATCACCTTTTGAAACACAGGGCCGCCGTACACTTGCCAGCGTCTGTCATCGCCAAGTTTGACCCCAACCACGCCCGATAGGTTTTTGCTACTCACCGATACGCGCGTGCCTTCGGTGCTGTGCGCCAGCGGTGCGGTGATGGCTTGCAAGCCTTGCAAGGTTTTGACAGCGACTTGACCTTTGGCAAGCTGTGCCTGCCCATCCTGAATTTGTTGGTTGCCTGCGTCAATACCTTGCTGCAGTAGGGCGATTTTGGGTGTCAATAAAGCGGCCAAATTGGGGTCAGTTGCCAAGGCGGCTTGGGCTTGGCTCAGCTGACGGGTCGCGGCGGCGACATCGGCTTGCGCTTGGCTCAGCTGCCCTTGCCCTGCGCTGACTTGGCGTTGCAAGCCTGCGATGGTGTTTTGCAAATCGGCGGCATTGTTGATGGTGACATTGACACCATTGTCTTGCAAGGTTTGGCTAGCCTGCCCATAGACGTTGGCCAGCACGTTGCGCGGTACGCCTGTAAAGCTGTTGTCGCCGCGGTACTTGACATCCGCGCCCAGCGGCTCGTCATAAAACACCCCGATGCTGACGCGGTCATTGAGGTCTGATTTGACCCCAAAGTTTAAAAACCGATAGGTTTCTGTCATATCGGGGATTTTGCGCCCTGCGTTGTCCTTGCCGCTGACATCGGGATTGACGGTGATATGCTCGATATATGCCATCGTGCCGTCTTCGGTAAAGCCCCAACTTGGCTGGGTGGTGCGGTCAAGCGCGGCAGCGTGGGCAGCCAATGGCATACCGAGGGTGGCTAGCACAGCCGTCAGCAGACGTGGGGGGAGATAACAGTGCGTGGGCATGGGCTTGGCGGACATGCAGATTTCCTATGGTATCAATTTTGACAAGCTCAATGTGGCGTAAGCACAAAGTTTGTGACATACGACAACCTACCGTGCCAGCCGATAAAGCCTAGCACGCCTAGTGGATTTAAAACTATTTGTCAAGCAGTAAGGATGAGCGATTAAGTTTGATAGACAACTTGACACGCAGCGATAAACCTACCACAACAACGCGAACAAGGATAATCAAACTTGCCCATGATAGCAACCAACGCAACATGAAATTCTTTCAACATCGCGTGGATTGCTTGAGCGTTTTTAAGAAAGATAGACGACAACCCACACAAGCCAGCGCGCAAATTTTACCTATCGTGTTTGCGCCAAACGCGCTATGCCAAGCCAATCGCCACGCCCAATACATGGCGCGCCCCTGCCGCAAGCCCAACGCTATCTTGTCCTGCGTTTGCCGTCTCAATGCACACCATGCGTTGGTAGTCATGGGGCAAAAACTGGTCAAGCGTACGTGCCTTGGCGTGCCACGGGTTCCATAAAACGCTACTTGCCGAGCCATGACTGACCAAATTAAAATCAACATCGGGTGTGTGCAAGCGTAGCGGCGTTGTCACATCATAGATACGGTCAATCTCTTGCTCAAACACCAACGCCCCGTGTTGGGTGTGCCGCTCACCTGTCAGGCTATCTAAAAATGTCGCGCCATCAAGCCCCATAACCTGCGTGCGCGCGATATCCGCGGTGGCAAAATAACTGTGCAAGGCTTGGCTAAAATGCATGACCGTATCGCCAATATTATCCACGGTTAAAGTGATATTTAGACCATCGCCGCTTAAATCCAGCGTCAAACAGGGGCGCAAACGTTGCCAATGCGCGGTATTTTGCACCACATCGGGCAGGCTAAAGCGTAGCAGACAACGTGCCGTATCTTGTGCGATGACCTCGTATTGCCAAAGCTGCTGCCGCGCGTCGCCGTGTTTGGGCAAGTCATAGCGGCCAAGGCTTGCTTGCACGGGTGCAGGGTTATCGGTAAGTTTACCAAATATTGGCAAGCAAATCGGCACACCGCCACGCACGGGTACACCGCGCTTAAACGCTGCCTGCGCCCCCAGCCACAGCCAATTGTTTGGGTAAGCACGGGTGGCAAATTCGATGATTTGCGCGCCTTGCAAAACAATCGTCGCGCAAAAATCGGGATAACTTACGCACAGCGCAGGCAATTCACCCAGTTGAATGGCTTGAATGCTTGGTGTGGCACTGAATTTGGCAACACGCATCATCTATCCTGTTATTTAGCCAATACGCGCAAAGCCTGTGTAAGGCTGCAATACCTCAGGCACATCAATGCTGCCATCGGCATTTTGGTAATTTTCCATGATAGCAAGCAGCGTACGCCCCACCGCCAGACCTGATCCGTTTAGCGTATGCACCAGCTGGGTGTGTTTGTCCGTCGGGTTCGCGCGCATCCGCGCTTGCATCCGACGCGCCTGAAAATCACCGCAATTTGAGCAGCTTGAGATTTCACGGTAAGTGTTTTGGCTGGGTAGCCAGACTTCTAGGTCATACGTTTTGACCGCGCTAAAGCCCATATCGCCTGCGCACAGCAACATAACGCGATACGGTAAACCCAGTTGCTGCAGCAAATATTCAGCTTGCGCCGTCAAATCTTCTAGTGCCTGCATTGAGGTATCGGGCGCGACGATATTGACCATTTCTACCTTTTCAAATTGGTGCTGGCGAATCAGCCCTCGCGTATCGCGCCCTGCTGAGCCTGCCTCACTGCGAAAACACGGGGTGTGCGCGGTCAATTTCATCGGCAACTCATCGGCCGCCAAAATCGTATCGCGCACCGTGTTGGTCAATGGCACTTCTGACGTTGGAATCAGGTAATAATCTTTATCACCGCGCAGCTTAAACAAATCCTCTTCAAATTTGGGCAGCTGTCCTGTCCCCTGCAAGCTGTCGGCATTGACAATATAGGGCATATACAGCTCGGTATAGCCGCGCTCGGTATGTGTGTCAAGCATCCACGCAATCAGCGCACGCTGCAACCGCGCCAACTGCCCACGCAGCACGCTAAAACGGCTGCCCGTCAGTTTTGCCGCCAGTTCAAAATCCAAAACATGCAATGCCTCGCCCAAGTCACTGTGGTCACGTACGGCAAACTCAAACGCGCGCGGCACGCCCCAGCGGCGTACCTCGATGTTGTCGTTTTCATCCGCGCCTGCAGGCACGCTGTCATCGGGCAAATTTGGAATCGCCAACGCGGCTTGCGCGATACGCGCTTGCAAGGCTTTAAGCGCGTCCTCGGCTTGTTTCATGTCTGTGCTAATTTGCTGCATCTGCGCCATCAGTGCGCTGGTGTCCGCACCACTGCGCTTTAACGCGCCAATTTGTTTAGCGCCTGCATTTTTTTGCGCTTGCAGTTCTTCGGTTTGCACCTGCAATGCCTTACGCTCACGCTCAACATCTTGCCAAAATGCCATATCCAGCGCGTAGCCGCGTTTTGCCAGTTGGTCGCGCACCTGCTCAAGGTCGCCGCGCAGCAGTTTGGGGTCAATCATGCTTCGTCCTAAAATCTTACAAAAAATGCTACAAAAATCATCGTGCTGACGTTTGAGGTAACCGTGATGTCTATTTGCGCTCAAACGCCAGTTGCTATACCAGTTGCCATCAACGTGTCATGAAGCCGCTATGATAGCAATATTTGGTTAAGTTTTCACCTTTACCCATCCGTAAAAAACGCTTAAACCGTGCGTCGCGGATGGTTTTACTATCCACCAAGCGGCCAATCCACAAAATTTTTTTTGCCAAATTGGCGTAAGCCAGCTATTCAATGCTAAAATAGTGCTTTTATCTACGCGGCAAACGAACGCTTTTCACCTTTTACCCAATAACCTGTAAAAAGATTGGTTTATGGCACTTTATCCCTACACCCTGCAACCCATTGATGTCAATTTGACCGACGCGGAGTTTCGCCAAGCGCAAGCACAGCTGTTTGCCTCTAATGAACAAAGCCTTGCGCGTATTTCAACCAAGACATGGGTTATTGTCGGTGTGTTGGTTGCCGTGGCAATCGCAGGGATTATATGGGTGCATGGTTATTCAACGCTGATTTTTTGGTTGTTGTTGGTTGGTGTGGTGGTGTTTTTGCTGATTCGCACTGTGGGCTTGCGTTGGTATGTCAAACAGGAATTTGACAAACAAGCCGCCAGCCAAACCATGCCGCCCGAGCTTGCTCAGCTTAAGCTTGGCGTTCAATCACACGGTATTATCTTGGGCTTGCCTGCACCCAATGCCGCCCCAGCCAAGGCCACCAGCAAGCGCAAAGGCAGCGGTATGCAGCAGCCGCTGATTCGCCAAGGTGCGCTACAGCAAGCCACCATCAAATGGTCACAAATCAGCCATTGGCAAGAAACGCCTGATTACATTTTTTTGGTGTTTTCGGCAAACGGGCAGCAAGGCAGCCAAATTGTGCCCAAGCGCATGCGTCAGCAAAAATTCCCCATTGATACGCTGCGCCACCATTTGCAAGAACACATTGGCGTACAGGGTTTGCCAACCACCAGCCAACTGCCCCAAACGGCAGCAAACGGCTCATAAGCTAGGGCTTAGCTGGATGCGGTGCGCGCCTATATATTGGTTTAATCAATCAATGTTTTTGTTATAATTTATTTTAATTAATACAAGATTGCGCTTATAGTAGCACCAACGGATGACCCAATCACTTAACCCATCAGCCATTTAACCATAATCAGGAGCAAACGATGACAAAATCAACCGACAAAACCACCCAAGGCTTTGGCCTTAATCACACCGATATGGCAAACGTGGTGGATCAACTCAACGCACTGTTGGCAAATTACCATATTTTTTATATGAATGTGCGCGGTTATCATTGGAATGTCAGTGGTTCAGATTTTTTTACGCTGCACGTCAAATTTGAGGAGCTATACACCGCGCTGCAATTACAGATTGATGAGCTTGCCGAGCGTATTTTGACCTTACGCGGCACACCGCTGCATGCTTACAGTGACTTTGCGCGTATCTCAGCAATTAAAGAAGACAGAAATGTCAGCGACGGGCGCGCGTGTGTGCAAGGCGTTTTGACAGGCTTAAACATGTTGGTTGCCAAGCAGCGTGAGGTCATCGCCACCGCCGAGCAAGCGGGCGATGAAGCAACCGCCGATATCTTAACAGGCTATGTCAAAGAGCAAGAAAAATTGGTGTGGATGTATAGCGCGTATTTGGGTTAATTGCGCGGCCATACCCGTGTTTTGGCACACCAATACAGGACCAAACCGACCAAAAGCTGCCTTGGGCAGCTTTTGGTTTTTTTATGCGCTTAGCTTGCTTGAATGTGCATGGTTTCAATCACTTATCCGTATGATTAGGGCCGTCTAAAATTGATATTTTTGGCAAAATACGCTAGAATATGTGCCCATTTATCTTGTCCGCTTGTTGCTGTTTTTTTAAACTCGGGTGCTGATTATGTCATATTCGATTTTTTGCCACACCAAAAACAATGCCTTAGCTGAGCCGATGTTTTTTGGGCAGCCGGTGAATATCGCACGCTATGACCAACAAAAATACCCGATTTTTGAGCAGTTGATTGAAAAACAACTGTCGTTTTTTTGGCGGCCTGAAGAGATTGACGTATCCAAAGACCGTTTGGATTTTGCCAATCTACCTGTCCATGAGCAGCACATTTTTTTAAGCAATTTAAAATACCAAACCTTGCTTGATTCCATCCAAGGCCGCAGCCCCAATGCGGTGCTATTGCCGTTGGTGTCATTGCCTGAGCTTGAGACGTGGATTGAGACATGGGCGTTTAGCGAGACCATCCATTCGCGCAGCTACACGCATATCATCCGCAATGTCATGACCGAGCCTGCGCAAGTGTTTGATACGATTGTGGATAATGCGTTTATCCTTGAGCGCGCGCAGGATATCGCCAAGTATTATGATGAGCTGTATCAGTACGCCCAATGGTACAACCTGTATGGCGCAGGCAGCCACAGCATTGACGGCAAAACCGTTGCCGTATCGCTACCGATTTTAAAGAAAAAACTGTATCTGTGCTTGGTTGCCATCAACGTGTTGGAGGCGATCCGCTTTTATGTGTCGTTTGCCTGTTCTTTTGCCTTTGCCGAACGCCGCTTGATGGAAGGCAATGCCAAAATCATCAAGTTGATTGCCCGTGATGAAGCCTTGCATCTCAACGGCACGCAACACATGCTTAATATTTTGCAATCAGGGCGCGATGATGACGAGATGGCACAAATCGCGCAAGACTGCCAAGAGGAGGCGATTGCGATTTTCCGCAACGCCGCCGAGCAAGAAAAAGCATGGGCCAAGTATTTGTTTAAAGATGGCTCAATGATTGGGCTTAACGAAAATATTTTGACCCAGTACGTTGAGTATATTACCAATTTGCGTATGCAGGCGATTGGCTTGCCGTCGTTGTTTGCGCAGAGCAAAACCAACCCCATCCCGTGGATTAACGCGTGGTTGTCATCGGACAATGTGCAAGTTGCGCCGCAGGAGTCAGAGATTACCTCATATTTGGTTGGGCAAATTGATGCCGAGTTGGCGGACGATGCGTTTGGTGATTTTGAGCTATGATGGCGCGGTGGGTCACGCGCCTATCCCCTGCCCTTAATCGCCCATGCCATATGACCTTGCGCTTAGGCAATTAGCGATAAACCTTATAAACATGGCATGGATTTTTTACCCCTTGGCTGGTCTGACCACGCAGCAATTTTATCTACACCAAGGTGAGACGCTGCTTGCAGGGCTATTGCGCGTGGGCGTCAAGGCGCGGTATGAATGTCGGCAAGGGTATTGTGGGGTGTGTAAGGTTCGATACCACAAGCGCACTGCCGACACGCGTATCGACTACACCGTGCCGCCGCTGGTGATGTTGGCGGATGATGAGCTGTTACCGTGTTGTTGTCGGGTGCAAGGCGCATTAGCCGTTGATATCGCGGCCGCTGGTTGTTAGTCGCTGCTATTGCCATATTTTTTGCAGCGTTGGTCAGCGTGTTGTGGTCATCTTTTTGGCAAAAACTTTTAACCAAACCTTGAAATTGCCTGTATTCGCCCCATCATTTTACCATTGCCGCCTAACCGCCCGTTGTATTGGGGTATTGTTAGGCTATAAGTATTTGCTAAGATTTTCATAACAAAGGTGTTTTTACTTCATGAGCGAACATTCTACCTCTCAACTGGCGGAGCTGATTCAGCTGGGTAAAGAACAAGGCTACTTGACGTATGCTGAGATTAACGACAAATTACCCGAGTCGGTCATCGAAAGTGACCAGATTGATGACATCATCCAAACGCTCAATGACGTGGGCATTTCGGTGTACGATGTCGCGCCCGATGAAGATGACATCATGCTGGCTAACAGCGGCGGTGAGGATGAAATCGCAGCAGATGAAGCGGCGGCGGTGTTGGCATCGGTCGAGTCTGAACCGGGGCGCACCACAGATCCTGTGCGCATGTACATGCGTGAGATGGGTACGGTAGATTTGCTGACCCGTGAGGGTGAGATTGCGATTGCCAAACGCATTGAGGCAGGCATCCGCGATATGCAATACGCGATGACGTTTTGGCCAGGTGCGGTTGAGTGGGTATTAGCAGAATATCAGCAGACCTTTGAGGGTGAAAAAAAGATATCCGACATTATCGCAGGTTTTCTTGACCCCGATGACAGCGATGAACCCGTGCTCTCTGACGCTGAACCTGAATTACCCGTGCTCTCTAGCACCAAAGCTGCCGACGATGATAATGACGATGACGACAGCGCGGATGACGACCCCGAAGACGATACCGACAACGATGATGACAGCAGCGACGGGGATGAAGTCACGGGACTTGACCCTGAAGAGGTCAAACAACGCTTTGAGCAGTTGATTGCCTACCATGCAGCGGCGCAAGCAGCGATTGACGCGCACGGGCGTATAAGCGATGAAGCACAAGCGGCGATTGAAGAATTGGCAAATTATTTTCGCCTCTTCAAACTCAGCAGCCGCGTGTCCGATGGCATCATGCAGATGATGCGTGACACCTATGAAGACGTGCGCAACCATGAACGCTATATCATGAAGTTGGTCATTCGCCGCGGTAAGATGTCACGCGATGAATTTCGCAACACCTTCCCCGACAACGAAACCAATTTAGACTGGCTGCCCAACCGTATCGCCGAGCGTCCCGAGAATGCCGACAGCCTTGAGCGCGTGGTCGATGAGGTGCTGCTGTACCAAGGGCGGATTCGTGACTATGAACAGCGGTTGGGGCTACAAATCCGCGACATGAAGCCGATTGCGCGCAACATGTCCACAGGTGAAGCCAAGGCGCGCCGTGCCAAAAAAGAGATGGTAGAGGCCAACTTGCGTTTGGTGATTTCGATTGCCAAAAAGTACACCAACCGCGGTTTACAATTCTTGGATTTGATTCAAGAAGGCAACATCGGTTTGATGAAAGCGGTGGATAAATTTGAATATCGCCGTGGTTATAAGTTTTCTACCTATGCCACTTGGTGGATTCGTCAAGCCATCACGCGCTCAATTGCCGACCAAGCGCGCACCATCCGCATCCCCGTGCACATGATTGAAACCATCAATAAAATCAACCGTGTATCGCGTCAGTTGTTGCAAGAAATGGGACGCGAGCCTACACCTGAAGAATTGGGCGCGCGCCTTGAGATGGATGAAGCCAAAGTGCGCAAGGTGCTAAAAATCGCCAAAGAGCCGATTTCGATGGAAACACCGATTGGTGATGACGAAGACTCACACTTGGGCGACTTTATCGAGGACTCAAGTATCAGCAGCCCCGTCGATGAAGCCACCGCACAGGGTCTTAAAGAAGCCACCCGTGAGGTGCTGGCAAACTTAACCGAGCGTGAAGCCAAAGTATTAAAAATGCGCTTTGGTATCGACATGGCAACTGACCACACGCTTGAGGAAGTTGGCAAGCAGTTTGATGTCACCCGTGAGCGTATTCGTCAAATTGAAGCCAAAGCCTTGCGCAAGCTGCGCCATCCATCGCGCTCCGAGCACTTGCGTTCATTCTTAGAAAACGACTGATAGCGCGCTGTCCACCCCTTGACTGCCTACCAAAAGGAAGCCGCGGCTTCCTTTTTTATGGCATATTTTATCGCAGGGTTTTTGGCAGCCCATCAGGCTTGTACTTGAAAAACCGCTGTCCTGCCCCATTGATAGCAACACTTACAGTTTTTAAGAAAATTTGAGGTAACCATGAACGATAAAACCGTAAACCTAACCGCCATTGACAGCGCGCGCCCGCAAATCGGCAAAAAAACCGACATCCAAAACCCTGAGTTGTGGCAATTTCCCATGGATTATCCGCTCAGCATCATCGGGCACGAGGGCAAAAAAGATGAACTGCTTGATGAAGTCAAGCTGATTTTAGGCGGCTTGTTTCCTGAATTTGATCTTGCCAGCTTGACCTTGCAACCTTCACGTACGGGGCGATTTCATTCTGTACGCGCCAATGTGTACTTGACCGAGGCCGAGCAGGTCAATCGCTTGTATCAAATGCTTGATGAAGCGGCAACCGTGCGCACTGTGTTGTAATTAAAAAAGAAAAAAAGCGTGCCCAACTTGAGAGCACGCTGTTTGTTAGCCTAGTGCTGGCTAAGCGGTGGGCTTAAAATTCCAACACACGGTCGCCATCGCGGTCTTGAATGCGCGTTACCAGACCCATGGTGTTGAGTAAATTGATAAACGGCTTGGGATCAAGCTCTTCAACATTGACCATGGTGCGGCTATCCCACGTGCCTTGTGCCACCAAAATCGCAGCGGCGACGGGCGGCACACCTGCGGTGTATGAAATACCTTGGCTACCCACCTCACGATACGCGTCTTGGTGGTCTACCACATTGTAAATAAACACCTCCGCGTCTTGCCCATCGCGTTTGCCGCGGATTTTATCCCCAATGCAGGTCTTGCCCGTATAGTCTTTGGCAAGCTCGCTTGGGTCAGGCAATACCGCTTTGACGACTTTGAGCGGCACGACTTGCTGCCCTTCGGCCGTGGTGACAGGCTGCTCAGACAGCAAACCCAAATTGTTGAGTACGCTAAATACGTTTTTATAATGCTCGCTAAAGCCCATCCAAAAACGAATATTGGGCACATCCAAATGTTTGTGTAGCGAGTGAATTTCATCATGTCCGCTTAGGTAGCTGTCTTGCACGCCAACCACGGGCAAATCGTCGGTGCGTTTGACCTCAAACATGGCATTGGTCTGCCATTGGCGGTTTTGCCATGAATACACCACGCCCGTGAACTCACGAAAGTTGATTTCAGGGTCAAAGTTGGTCGCAAACCAACGTCCATGGCTGCCTGCGTTGATGTCAATGATGTCAATATCGCTCACGCTGCCTGCGTCAAACATGTCCACACCTGCGCGCGCATAGGCATTGACCACGCCGGGGTCAAACCCTGCGCCCAAAATCGCGGTGACACCGTTTGCCGCGCACGCGTCTTTGCGCTGCCACTCGTAGTTGGCGTACCATGGTGGGGTTTCGCAAATTTTATCGGGTTGTTCATGAATGGCGGTGTCAATGTACGCTGCGCCCGTGTCGATACAGGCTTGCAATACCGACATATTGACGAACGCTGAACCAACGTTGATGACGATTTGGCTATGCGTGTCGGTGATGAGACGCTTGGTTGCTTCAATATCAAGCGCATCTAGCTGATAGGTGGCGATGGCTGCAGGAACTTTGAAGCTGCCACGCTCGGCAACATCCGCGGCAATCGCGTCGCATTTGGCTTGGGTACGTGCTGCAATGGCGATATCACCTAGCACGTCGTTGTGTTGGGCGCACTTGTGGGCAACGACTTGTGCCACACCGCCTGCGCCAATGATTAATACGTTTCGTTTCATGTCAATCCTTTATTTTCATGCGTCGGTGTGATGTGCGCCAAGACGCGCGTTACATTTTTACTGAGGCTAAATCACAAGACCACTGGCTGTATCAAGCCACCAGCCGTATCTAGCCTGCCTCACACCCACTAACCAAAACAAGCTCGGGCAAACAAGGAAGCGAACAAAACCCGAACCGCCCACTGGCTATACACTAGCCAATCTATCCACTCAACATGCTGATTTAAAGCAGCATGTCAAGACAGGTTATGCTTAAAATCCTCATAACCAAACTGGCGCACCACTTGATAGCGCCCATCTAAGTGCCGAATGACAATCGCAGGCATGGCAACACCATTAAACCAGTTCTTTTTGACCATCGTATAGCCTGCCATATTGGCAAATGCCACACGCTCGCCCACCGCAAGCTTGCGCCCACCCAAATCGTACTCGCCAAAAATATCGCCTGCCAAGCAAGATTTGCCGCAAATCAACGTGTGGTGCTCACCAACACTTGGCGCAATATCGACAGTCTCTTGCCCGATTTGTGCCAATGCCGCAGATTCACGATAAATCAGCAAATCCAGCGCGTGCGCCTCGGTCGCGCTATCCACAATCGCCAAGTCTTTTTGATTGTGCAGCACATCAAGCACTGTGGTGTGTAAAGTGGTGGTTTGTGTGATGCTTGCCTCACCCGGTTCAAGATAAATCTGTACGCCGTAAGTTTGGCTAAAATCACGCAGACGCTGGGCGAATTGTTCTAGCGGATAATCAGGCGCGGTAAAATGGATACCGCCACCAAGGCTTACCCAATCAAGCTTGTGCAACAACGCGCTATAACGTGCCTCAATGTCAGCAAGCATACTATCAAAGCGGTCAAAGTCACGGTTTTCACAGTTGTTGTGAATCATCACGCCTGAGATGGTCGGCAGATTGGACAAAAAAACGTTGATATCGCTTTCACCCAAGCGGCTAAACGGACGCGCAGGGTCAGCAAGGTCAAACGATGAGCTGCTAATTTGTGGATTAAGCCGTAGCCCAATCGGCATATCAGGCTTAAGCGTTTGTACGCGGCTGCCAAAGCGTGCCAATTGACTGGCTGAATTAAAGATGATTTTATCACCATAGCCGATGACATCGTCAATCTCAGCATCGCTATACGCCACGCTATACGCATGGGTCTCACCGCCAAACTGCTCTTTGCCCAGACGCACTTCATTGAGTGATGATGATGTGGTGCCATCCATCGCTTCGCGCATCAGGTCAAACACCGACCACGTGGCAAAACATTTAAGCGCCAGTAGCACTTTTGCGCCCGATAGCGTGCGCAAGCGCTGCATGATTTGCATATTATGTTGCAAACGCGCGCTATCAATCAAATAAAATGGCGTGGGGATGGTATGGATATCGTCAATCATCGAAGCGGTAGGCACAGGTTGGGTCATGATGGCGTTGAATTTCCTCACAAATTTTAGTCACGATTGGCGGGCGTATTGTAGCGCAGTTTGCTGGTTTTGGCGAATGTTTTACCTTGTATTACTTTTCTTTGCACACAGCAGAAAACAAAACAGCCTAAACGGGTTAATATCAATATCTACCAATTTTGGTTTAGTCTTTTTCTGTCGTGGGCAGAGATTACGTTTATAGAGACGAAAAAAAACCCTTGCTAAACAAGGGCTTTCTGTAATGGTACCAGTGGTCGGACTCGAACCGACACGCTTTTAAGGGCATCGGATTTTGAATCCGACGTGTCTACCAATTTCACCACACTGGCATAAGCGGTGCTTAAAATATGGTGGGGACGGAGAGACTCGAACTCTCACACCTCGCGGCGCTGGAACCTAAATCCAGTGCGTCTACCAATTTCGCCACGTCCCCGTTGTCTGTACTGCGACGTTTGGTTCAGCTTGCTTGAATCTAGCGCGTTGTGACTTGCGCTTTGTGTTGCTTGCTGTCCGTCTCAGTGGTTGCTTATTATAGTTATTTCCAAAACCATTGCAAGCACTTTTTTTAATTTTTTGCATTTTTTTTGCTATTTTTGCTCAAAATGGGCAAATTAGGCCAAAATTTGTGCAATAGCCAACAAATTTTGACGATTATCGGGGCGTTTTGCCATCAAATCGTGGATAATCTGCTCTACTTGGTCAATGCGTCGATGGTTGAATGTGATATCATCGGCAAAACGCGCGTCTATGCGTGGCATGATATCGGGTAGTGGTGCGTTTTGATGGACATTTGCCCATTCTCGGATGCTGGCGGCAGCAAACGGGCGCGTGTTGGTGAATAATTCAAACAGTATCACACCGACGCTGTAGGCTTCTTGTGCCGCGTTGGGCGGCGCGCCAAAAAACCGCTCGGGTGCCATGTAGGCAGGCGTGCCTGCGGTGGTGGTTGGCGGCAGCGTTTGGTCAGACGCGCCAGACAACACTTGAGCCAACGCAAAATCCAATACCACCAGCCGCTGATGATTGGGTGAATATAAGATATTGCTGGGTTTTAGGTCGCCATGCAGTGCGCCCAACGCATGTAGCGCGGTCACCACTTGGCATAGCTGCTGGGCGACGCTTCGTGTTTGGGCAAAATTTAGCGTTTGTTGGTCAAGCAGTTGGCGTAAATTTGGCGCAGGGTAGTACGGCATCGCGAACATCCGCTCATGCGCGGCATGGGGTGCGGTGTCATCAAACAGCAGCTGTGCCACCCCTGCCTGCCTGATGGCAGATTGGCTGCTATGGTTGGCGCGGTTTTTATTGCATGGCAGACGCTCACCCAATACAGGGACAGCAAGTGACTGACAGGCGCGCAGCATGGCAATTTCATGGTCAAATTGTGCCCGATTGCGCGCATCAGCGGTTGGCATGATGGTTTTGATGACCAATGGTAGCTTGAACCATGCTTGACGGCGGCTGTGTTTGGCGTGATGGTCGTTAGGATAACAATTTGCCACAACCTGCCATAGCCTGACATGGTTGAGCGGTGATTGGTGTAGGATTTGCCAGTTGGTATATACTGCACGGTACTCTATGCCACTGATGGCAAGGCAATCGGGCAAAACGGGGCGCGTTGGTGAGGGTGTGGGCATTGACAACGACGATGATTTTGATAAAAGCTGGGTGTCTGATGCAGGCTGTTTAATAATAACGCCACGGATTTTAACACGCTTGAGTGGGATTTTTTAAGGCTGCCACGCTAGGGGCTAACAAGGGCTGAGCCGCCTTAACGGTTGGATATTATTAAAAAAATTTGGCAAAACAGGCAAAAAAACGTTACAATATGCGGTTATTTTAGCACAGGACAAGCCTATTATGCCAACCGAACCTCGTTTGTATGTGCCCACTGCTGCAACCACCCATCAGCCTGCGCCAAACCCCAACCAAACAGGCTATCACCACCAAGCCAACCACAACCAAAACCGCGATGTTGCCGATAGCGCTGTGTTTGCCCATACAGACAAAGCCGCGCTCAAAAAAGCTGCGCCAAAGGTCGGTTTTGTGTCGTTAGGCTGCCCCAAAGCGTTGGTCGATAGCGAACGCATTATCACCCAACTGACCCAGCAAGGCTATGACGTGGCTGGCGATTACCACGGCGCGGATTTGGTCGTTGTCAATACGTGTGGTTTTATCGAATCGGCGGTGCAAGAATCGCTTGACGCGATTGGTGAGGCGATTGAGCACAACGGCAAGGTGATTGTGACAGGCTGTTTGGGTAAAGATGCGGCAAAAATCCAAGCCATGCACCCTGCTGTGCTTGCGGTGACAGGCGCACACGCGTATGACGCGGTTGTTGATGCGGTCAATCACCATTTGCCCAAACCTGCGTCCGTCAAAGAATATGACCCAAAAATTGACTTGATCAACGCCTGTGGCGTCAAGCTTACGCCCAAGCATTATGCGTATGTCAAAATCAGTGAGGGCTGCAACCATCGCTGCACGTTTTGCATTATCCCAAGTTTGCGCGGTGATTTGGTGTCGCGCCCGATTGACCAAGTGATGAATGAGGTATCGGCGTTGCAACGCGCGGGGGTCAAAGAGTTGCTGATTATCTCGCAAGATACCTCAGCATACGGTGTGGATCTGAAGTACAAAACCAGTTTTTGGCAAGGTATGCCGCTGCGCTCGAAGTTTTTTGATTTGTGCCACGCGTTGGGGCAACTAGGCCGCCCCGATGCGCCGCTGTGGGTGCGCTTGCATTATGTGTACCCTTATCCGCATGTAGATGATGTGGTGCGCCTGATGGCACAGGGCAAGATTTTGCCCTATTTGGATATCCCATTTCAGCATGCCAGCCCGTCGGTGCTAAAGGCCATGAAACGCCCTGCCCACAGTGAAAACACGTTGGCACGGATTCAAGCATGGCGTGAGATTTGCCCCGATATCGCCATTCGCTCAACGTTTGTGGTCGGTTTTCCCGGTGAAACCGAAGCGGATTTTGCGTACTTGCTTGACTGGCTTGAGCAAGCGCAGCTTGACCGCGTGGGCGCGTTTACTTATTCAGACGTTGAGGGCGCGGTGGCAAACGATTTGCCCAATCCTGTGCCCGAGGCGGTAAAACAAGAACGCTATGCGCGTTTGATGGCATTACAACAGCGTATTTCTGCCAAAAAACTGCAACAAAAAGTCGGCAAAACCTTGACGGTATTGGTTGATGATATTGATGCCGAAGAGAATATTGCGATTTGCCGCAGCTATGCCGACGCGCCCGAGATTGACGGCCATGTGTACGTCGATAATATTGACGCGACGGTCAAAATCGGTGACTTTATCACGGTGACGGTTGATGAGGCCAGCGAGTATGATTTGTTTGCCCGTTTTGGGTGACGTTTTTTTGATTTTGGCTTGTCGCTATGATATCCCCAACGAACACGCAACAGACCACCCCACCGACAGCCCTGCCACTGACGTTGGCACGTGGAATCGGACAAATCATGCTACAGGGCAACGGCTGGACAGGGCTGCTGTTTGTGCTTGGGCTGTTGGTGGGTAACTGGCAGGTGGCGGTCGGTACGCTGCTTGGTGTGGTGGTCGGTACGCTGACCGCGTACGCGCTGCGCTTTGATGGCAACGCTATTGCCAACGGTCTGTATGGCTTTAGCCCTGCGTTGGTGGGCGCAGCCGCGGTGTTTTTCTTTGGTTTATATTGGCTGGCGTTGATGCTGGGCGCGGTGGGTGCGGCTGTGGCGGCATGGCTGCAACACGCCTTGGCACAGCGCAAGGTGGCGGCTTATACCTTGCCTTTTGTGTTGGTGGCGTGGGTTTTGCATGTTGTGGGCGCTTATGGTTTGGGTTTGTCCAGCGCACCAGACGTGCGCCCGTTGTTGGATGTGCCGTTTGGCGCGTTGGCAGCCTTGCTAAACGGCGTTGGGCAGGTGATTTTTCAAGGTGCGCCTGTGGCAGGTTTGCTGTTTGTCGTGGGTTTGGCACTGGCAGGTGCGCTGCCTGCGGCGGCAGGGGTGCTGGGCGCGCTGGTTGGTATATTGCTTGCTATACTGACAGGACAGGCACAGGCGGATATTGCGCTGGGCTTGTTTGGCTATAACAGTGCGTTGGCCGCGATTACACTGGCAGGGCAGCCTGCGCGTGCGGCATGGCGTGTGGCAGGTTGGGCGGTGATTGCGGCGGCGGCGGCGTTTGCTTGGCAGTTATTGCTAAGCCAGTTTACTTGGCTAAGTGCGCTTGGTGGGGTGCTAACCTTACCGTTTGTGCTGGCGGTGTGGCTGGTGGCAGGACTGCGGCGCGTGATGGCGCATTGATGGTGGTTAAAGCCGATTTTGACGTGGCGCTTGATGCAAATTATCACGTAGATTTTGATGCGAGCATGGGGGGGGTCATCGCTGCATCGACCACCCTGCAAAGGGACAATAACGTTTTACTACACAGTCAATACGCGTAAGACGCTGTTAAACGGCGGACAAATTTGCTAGAATTTGCGCATTTAGCCAATGCTTATAGCCATTTTTTCATTTATTTTTTTGTCTACCTATAAAAAACCCCATCGAGGTCACTATGTCTGATAAAGCTCCCCGTTACAACCGTATTTTACTTAAACTCTCTGGCGAAGCGCTGGCAGGCAAAAACGATATGGGCATTGATTCAGACGTACTTGACACCATGAGTCTTGCCATCGCGCATTTGGTCGGCTTGGGCGTACAGGTCGGTATCGTGGTCGGTGGCGGCAACTTGTACCGCGGCAGTCAATTGCAAAAACAAGGCTTGGTTGGGCGGGTGACGGGCGATCAGATGGGTATGCTTGCCACGGTGATGAATGGGCTTGCGCTGCGTGACGCGCTTGAGCGGCGCAACATCAAATGCCGCTTGATGTCTGCCCTACCGATGGGCGAGGTCACCGAAAACTACAGCAGTCGCAATGCCATCCGCCACCTAAAAAACAACGAGGTGTGTATTTTTGTGGCAGGCACAGGCAATCCGTTTTTCACCACCGATACCGCCGCGTGTCTGCGCGGTATTGAGATTCAAGCGCATTTGATTTTAAAAGCCACCAAAGTCGATGGCATCTACACCAAAGACCCAAGTCAGTTTGATGATGCGCTAAAATACGATGAGCTGACATTTGACCAAGTGCTTGATCAAAAATTGGGCGTGATGGATTTGACTGCCATTGCGTTGTTGCGTGAGCACAATGTGCCGCTACAAGTGTTTGATATGAGTAAGCCCAATGCGCTGCTACGCGTGGTGATGGGTGAGCCAGAAGGTACGCGCGTCTATCAACAGGCTTAATTTTGACCGATTTTAATTTTTTACTTAACTGACCCATTCATTTAACCACAAGGATTTTACCATGATTCACGACATCAAAAAGCAAGGCGAAGACAAAATGCAAAAAGCGGTTGATGCGCTGGATACCGCTTTTAGCAAGCTGCGTACAGGCCGCGCCCACCCCGGTATTTTATCCAGCGTGACGGTGTCGTATTACGGCTCTGATATGCCATTAAACCAAGTTGCCAGCATCAACGTCGAGGATTCGCGCACATTGGTGGTGCAGCCGTTTGACCGCAGCATGGTGCAAGCGGTGGATAAAGCCATTCGTGAATCAGACTTGGGGTTAAACCCCATCTCTGCCGATGTCATCCGCGTGCCGCTACCTGCCTTGACCGAAGAGACGCGCAAGGACATGCAAAAATTGGCGCGTGCTGAAGCAGAAGAACGCCGCGTGTCGGTGCGCAATGCACGCCGTGATATGAACAACCAGCTTAAAGCGTTGGTAAAAGATAAAGAAATCTCTGAAGACGATGAGCGCCGCGCCAATGACGATATCCAAAAAATGACCGACAAATACATCGACGCGATTGACAAAAAATTGGCGGCCAAAGAAGCCGAGTTGATGGAAGTTTAAGCGTCGCCACGCAAAATAAGCGGCGCGTTTAGAACCCATAAAGTAAGAGTGATTTGCGTTGAGTAAGCGACCTACCCTGTCGATGTCAGCAGTATTGCCACGGCACATCGCCATTATCATGGATGGCAACAACCGCTATGCCAAAGCACACAAGCTGCCGACGGGGGGCGGGCATTTGGCAGGTAAGGACTCACTTGACCCGATTGTTGAGCACTGTGCGCGGCTCGGGATTGAGGCCTTGACCGTGTTCGCGTTTTCCAGTGAAAACTGGCAACGCCCTGCCGATGAAGTGGCTTTGCTGATGCAGCTATTGACGCAAAGCATCCATGAGCAGTTGCCGCGTATGCAGCGTTATGGCATGCAGTTACGGTTTATTGGTAATCGTGCGCTGCTGTCGGCAGATTTGCGCACGCTGATGGCAGATGCCGAACGCCAAACCGCGGCGCACACGGGCATGGTTTTAAGCATTGCCGTCAGTTATGGGGGGCAGTGGGATATTACCCAAGCCTGCCAAACACTGGCACGGCAGGTGCAAGCAGGCTCACTGAATCCTGCCGATATCACACCCGAACGCTTGGCGGCGCATTTAGCGTTGGCGGATTTGCCTGCGGTGGATATGCTGATACGCACAGGGGGCGATTATCGCATTTCTAACTTTTTGTTGTGGCAATGCGCGTATGCGGAGCTGTTTTTTAGCGATACCTTGTGGCCAGATTTTGGCACGCAAGAGCTTGATGCGATGTTGGCGGATTTTGGCAGCCGTGAGCGGCGCTTTGGCAAGACCAGTGAGCAGGTTGGTGCTATCCGCGCGCGCTAGACTTTAGCCACAAGCTTTTAGGCAAGAGTGGTTTACTTGTTTGACTTCTTTAAATATTTTTCGTCCAGTCATCACCAACAACATGGGAGCAAACTATGTGGCAACGCATCCGCACAGCCATTGTGCTGTTGATTTTGGTTGGGGTTGCTATGTTTGCACTGCCCTCGCCTGTGTTGATGCTGCCGTTGTTGCTGTTTGCAGCCGCGGTAGCAGGCTTTGAATGGACCAAAATCAGCGCACCTCCTGCCGAAAATGCGCAACCTGTGGCTCGCCAACGTACCCAATACGGCTATATTTATGCCACGGCAACGCTATTGGCGACGGCGCAAGCGCTGTGGTTTGCTCCTAGTTGGGTGATTTTGTGGGTTGCTGCGTGTGTGGTGTGGCTGTTGGTCATTGGCTGGGTCAAGGCATACCCTGAAAATATTCAACGTTGGTACCATCCGCAGCGTTTGGCAGTGCTCGGCGTGCTACTGATTGCCGCGACAATGACCGCAGTGTTCGCACTGTGGCAACAATCGCCGTGGCTGCTGCTGTATGTGTTCGTGTTGGTGTGGTGCGCTGACAGTGGCGCGTATTTTGTTGGGCGCAAGTTTGGGCGGCGAAAAATGGCACCTGTGGTGTCACCCAATAAAAGTATTGAAGGGCTCTTGGGTGGCTTGGCGGCAGGGTCATTGGTGGTGCTTGCGGTCGCGTTTGGGCGGTTTGGTGCGTGGTCAGGTTTGGCAATTGCGCTGTTTTTGCTGTTGTCGCTTATCACGATTGTGATGTCGGTGTTTGGTGATTTGTTTGAATCGATGCTCAAACGCCATGCAGGAGTCAAGGATTCGGGACGAATTTTGCCAGGGCATGGCGGTATTTTAGACCGTATCGATTCGCAACTGTCTGCTATGCCGATTTTTGCATTCGGTTTTTGGGCATTGCAGCATTTTTTGGGCGTGACGATTTGATTTTTTCTCCAAAATTTTAGCCTCTTGTTGGCTCATATGCTTCAATACAATGATTTTACACAATATATATCGATGCTTAACGGGCTAAATTTTCGCCAAATCAACTTGTTAGTAGCAACAATCCGCCTTCAAAATATCAGCCTTTAAAGTCTAAGCCGTTTAATAAGGAATAACGTACCGTGGAGCAACCGATAAAAAAACAAGTGGCTATTTTGGGCGCGACGGGCTCGATTGGCGACAGTACGCTGGCGGTAATCGCCGCCAACCCTGAGCGTTATGATGTGGTTGGTTTGTCGGGGCATTCGCGGCTTGATAAGCTGCTAGATTTGTGCCGTAAGTTTAGCCCGCGCTATGTTTGTGTGCCTGATACTGCCGCAACCGATTTTGCACAACAGTTGCAAGCGGCTGGCTTACGCGTTGAGATACTGGCAGGTGATGCAGGACTCATTGAGCTGGCAAGTCATGATACGGTTGATACCGTGGTAGCGGCGATTGTGGGTGCGGCAGGCTTGCCTTCAACGTTGGCAGCAGCAAATCATGGCAAAACAATTTTACTTGCCAACAAAGAAGCCTTGGTGATGGCAGGCGCGTTGATGATTCGTGCGGCGCAGGCATCGGGCGCACGTTTGTTACCGATTGACAGCGAGCACAATGCGATTTTTCAATGCCTACCACCTGCGGTACAAACCGAACGTGCGGTAATTCACGCACCAAGTCATGGCATCAAACGCTTGTGGCTGACTGCCTCGGGCGGGCCATTTTTGCAGCATAGCTATGCTGATATGCAAGCTGCTAGCGTTGCGCAAGCGGTCAAACATCCCAACTGGTCGATGGGGCAAAAAATCTCAGTCGATAGCGCGACGATGATGAATAAAGGACTTGAGCTGATTGAGGCAAGTTTTTTGTTTGATATGCCTGTTGCGCAGATTGATGTGGTGATTCATCCGCAAAGTATTATTCACTCGATGGTTGAATACACCGATGGCAGCATATTGGCGCAGCTTGGCACGCCCGATATGCGTACGCCAATTGCCCATGCCCTCGCCTATCCTGAACGTATCGATAGTGGCGTTGCACCGCTGGATATGTTTGCATTGAGCCAACTGACGTTTTTACGCCCTGATTTAGAAAAATTTCGTTGTCTGGCGTTGGCGTATGCGGCCATGCAAGCAGGCAGCGCGGCCTGTATCGCCCTCAATGCCAGCAATGAAGTGGCGGTTGCGGCGTTTTTGGCTCAAACAATTCGTCTAACCGATATCGCTGTGATAAATGACACCGTACTTGAGCAAACATCCTCAAGCGCGGCGGATGATTTGGCGGCAATTTTGGCAGTCGATGAACAAGCGCGCGCGCAGGCGAAAATAGCGGTCAAGGCATTGATGTAAGTTTTTTAGCTTACCCAAAAAACCGCCAGTTGGCGGTTTTTTTGTGAGGCAAATACTGCATCAAGAAGATTAGTTTTTGTCTTTATCGATGATTTTACCAGCAGCGATCCATGGCATCATACCGCGCAATTTTTCGCCTGTTTGCTCAATCAAATGATCAGCCGTTTGGCGACGGCGTGCCGTCATGGATGGATAGCCTGCCATGCCTTCGGTGATGAACATTTTGGCATATTCGCCCGATTGGATGCGTTTAAGCGCGTGGCGCATAGCTTCGCGTGAATGCTCATTGACCACTTCAACGCCTGTCACGTACTCACCAAATTCAGCGTTGTTGCTGATTGAGTAGTTCATATCGGCAATGCCGCCTTGGTACATCAAATCGACAATCAATTTGAGCTCATGTAAGCATTCAAAGTATGCCATCTCAGGCGCGTAACCTGCTTCAACCAAGGTTTCAAAGCCCATTTTAACCAGCTCAACCACCCCACCGCACAACACGGCTTGTTCGCCAAATAGGTCGGTTTCGGTTTCGTCTTTGAAGGTGGTTTCGATGATGCCTGAGCGTCCGCCACCCACGCCAGCCGCGTACGATAGCGCGACTTGTTTGGCTTGACCTGATGCGTCTTGATAAACGGCAATCAAGTCAGGGATACCACCGCCTGCGACAAATTCGCTGCGCACGGTGTGACCAGGGGCTTTGGGCGCGACCATGATGACATCCAGGTCTTGGCGTGGCGCGATTTGGTTGTAGTGGATGGCAAAACCGTGGGCAAACGCCAAGGTTGCGCCTTGTTTGATATTGGGCTCAATGACATCGCGATAAAGCTGTTTTTGGAATTCATCGGGTGTAAGAATCATGACCACGTCGGCATCTTTGACCGCGTCGGCAACTTCAGCAACGTTTAGCCCTGCATTTTCGGCTTTTTTCCATGAGCCTGAGCCTTGACGCAAACCTACGGTCACGTCCACGCCGCTGTCTTTGAGGTTAAGCGCGTGCGCGTGACCTTGTGAGCCATAACCGATGATGGCAACTTTTTTGCCTTGGATGATTGACAAGTCACAATCTTTGTCATAAAAAATATTTAACGCCATGGCGTACTCCTTTGGTTGTTTATCTAGAATGATGTATCTAGAATGGTTTATTGATTTGGGCGATTGATTGTAGCCTGCCCGTTGGTTGTCAGGTTAAACCCTAAACCGCTAGGGTTTTTTCGCCTCGGGCAATCCCAATCACGCCCGAGCGCACGACTTCTAGCACTTTGTCACGCCCCACAACTTCAATAAAGCCGTCAAGCTTGGCAGCATCGCCTGTGATTTGGATGGTGTACAGCGACGGGGTGACATCAACGATTTGCGCGCGAAAAATATCCGCCGAACGTTTAATCTCCTCACGGTTGTTGCCTGTGGCGCGTACTTTGATAAGCATTAATTCGCGCTCAAGGTGCACGTTGTCGGTGAGCGTCGTCACTTTGACCACTTCAATCAGCTTGTGCAGTTGCTTGGTGATTTGCTCAACTTTGCTGTCATCGGCTATGGTGGTGAGCGTGAGGCGTGACAGCGTCGGGTCATCGGTGGGCGCGACGTTTAAGGTTTCGATATTATAGCCGCGCTGCGAGAATAACCCAACCACGCGCGACAATGAGCCTGATTCGTTTTCCATCAAAACAGAAATAAGGTGTTTCATTAGGTGCGCTCCCCTTTGCCTAGCCACATATCGCGCATGGATTGTCCCGCGATTTGCATCGGATATACGTGTTCATTGCGATCGACAATGACATCAATAAACACCAGTTTGTCTTTCATGGCAAGTGCACGCTTGAGCGCGTCATCAAGCTGTGCAGGGTCAGTGATTTTCATACCCACGTGCCCATAGGCTTCGGCAAGTTTGACAAAGTCAGGGATTGAGTCCATGTAAGAATGCGAATGCCGCCCTTCATAAATCATGTCCTGCCATTGTTTGACCATGCCAAGTTGGGCGTTGTTTAGGTTTAAAATTTTGACAGGTAAGTTGTATTGCAAACACGTGGACAGCTCTTGGATATTCATCTGAATTGAGCCTTCGCCTGTGATACACACGACATCGCGCTCAGGGAATACCAATTTTGCGGCCATGGCATACGGCAAGCCTACGCCCATGGTGCCAAGGCCACCTGAGTTTAGCCATTGGCGCGGCTCGTTGTATTTGTAATACAACGCGGCAAACATCTGATGCTGCCCAACGTCTGAGGTGATAATCGCCTTGCCGTCGGTCAGCTCGTATAAGCGCTCGATGACGTGTTGCGGCTTCATCATGTCGCTGTCATCGGTGCGATAGCGCAGGCCATGCCGCTTGCGCCATTCATTAATTTGTGACCACCAGTCATGCAGTGCAGGTTGGTCAAGCTGCGCGTCGGTTTCTTTGATATGGGCTAACATCTCGCCCAATACGGTTTTGACATCGCCCACAATCGGCACATGCGCATTGACGGTTTTAGAAATTGACGCAGGGTCAATGTCAATGTGGATGATTTTTGCCGATGGGGAAAATTTTTGTGGGTTGTTGGTGACGCGGTCATCAAAGCGCGCACCAACCGCCAAAATCACGTCGGCGTTGTGCATGGTCATGTTGGCTTCATAGGTGCCGTGCATACCAAGCATACCCAAAAACTGACGGTCAGACCCCGGAAATGCGCCCAGACCCATCAAGGTATTGGTCACAGGTAAGTTTAGTCGA
Organism: Faucicola sp. SE7633; assembly: GCF_059264685.1. Classification (NCBI taxonomy): domain Bacteria; kingdom Pseudomonadati; phylum Pseudomonadota; class Gammaproteobacteria; order Moraxellales; family Moraxellaceae; genus Faucicola; species Faucicola sp. SE7633. The sequence goes on from NZ_JCADBW010000009.1 coordinate 83,006, forward strand.
TGGGCAAGCTCGGTGAGCGCTTCACTGGCGTTGCTGGCAATCACGCCGCCGCCTGCGTACAGCACGGGGCGTTTGGCAGATAACAACAGCTCAATGGCTTTACGAATTTGTCCAGAATGCCCCTTGATGGATGGCTGGTATGAACGCATATTGACCGATTCGGGAAATTCGTACAAATAACGCTCATTGGGCGCGGTTTTGTCTTTTGGGATATCGATGACGACAGGACCTGGGCGGCCAGAACGCGCGATATAAAACGCTTTGCGCACGATTGTGGGGATGTCACGCGGATCACGGACTTGAAAACTGTGCTTGACCACGGGGCGTGAGACACCGACCATGTCGGTTTCTTGAAACGCATCATCACCAATTAAGTTTGACGGAACTTGCCCTGAGATGACCACCATTGGAATAGAATCCATAAACGCCGTGGCAATCGCCGTGACCGTATTGGTCGCGCCTGGCCCTGATGTTGCCAAGACCACACCGACCTCGCCTGTCACGCGCGCGTAGGCATCTGCCATGTGCCCTGCTGCTTGTTCGTGACGCACCAAAATATGGTCGATTTGGTCTTGTTTGAACAGCGCGTCATAAATATGTAGCACTGCCCCACCTGGATAGCCAAAAATGTACTTAACACCTTCATCAATCAAGGCTTGTACCAACATCTCCGCGCCAGACATCATCACAGGTTCACCCTGCGCGGCAAGCTGGGTTTTTTCGTCAAAATGCGGTGCGGCGTCCGCTGAATGGTTCGCCCCCGTCATACTTGGGGTTTGCGTGGTTTGTATCACAGTCATCACCTTTTGCTTGCATGGCTGCGTCAGTCATTGAGATCAGCGCAGCAGGTTTGGTGTGTACTGGTTTTGCGCGTCTTTTAGCATGCGTGTGCTGATATCGGTTGAAAACTGCGATAACCACACCCGATGCTGACAAACCGACCCCATGGCCCAATAGGCTCGGATGGCGACAGTGTTGCTAAAATGAACGGTGCATCAAACAAACTGTGCAAATTTTTGCAAGATGGTGTTGGCTACTTGAAGTCTTTGCTAACCGATAAGTCACGTTGCACGGCGCGGTATATCGGCATCCTGCCTAACACCTTGCTTGACAACAACAACGATAAATCAACCAAATGCGTCGCAATACCACATGCTTGGCGTTTGGCGTTTACCAAATAGCCCTGACGGTAATCACAGGCTATCGACCAGTAGTTTGGTTATAGTGTGCTTATTTTGGGATGAAGTCAAGCAAAAAAATTCTCATTATTAAATAACTTTTATTTATGCCTCTTATATCAGCTAAAAATATACGATTTAAGCCCGTCTTGTGGTTTGCCTATCCTGCAGCGTATGCGCTATTTTGGCGATTTTATCGCAAGTTTTTGCCAACCACCGTGGGCTGTGCTAATCTTGCGCTAGATTAAGCGTGTGTCAAAGGCGCTGGCATTTTGCCAACTGATATCCAACTTTTGTCAATCCTTTTTTCCAAGTTTAGTGAGACCATCATGCATCAGACCATCACCCGTATGCTATTGCTTGCCGTGTCGTTGATTGGCATGACGACCCATGCCGCAACCTATTACAAATGGACTGACCCAAACGGCGTGCCGCATTATAGCCAGTACGCGCCTACGCAAGGCGTGGATTTAAAAAAAGTGCAAGTCATCAACACGCGTGAAATGGCCATGCCGTCATCTAGCGGCAATACCAACACCAATAACACGGCGGCAAGCGGCGCACCTGAAACCAGCCAAACGCCCGAACAACGCCGCATTGCTGAGCTTGAGGCGCAAAATAAAGCCCAACAAAAAGAACAAGATAAAGAGCGCTGTAAAACCTTACAAGCCAATTTACAAAACATGAACGCAGGCGGACGCGTGTATGAGATGGCGCAAAACGGTGAGCGTAAATACCTAGATGGGCGTGAAATCGAGCTACGCCGTCAGCAAATTCAGCAGGCGATTAACCAATATTGTAAAGGTTAAGTAGCGTTTGTATGGCCGCGAACAATTTATCGTCACAACCGCCATGGCGACACGATGCGCGTCAGCTGGTGGCTTTGACCGTGCCAATTTTATGCACGCAAATTTGCCAATCGGGGCTTAGCCTTGTTGATACGATTATGGCAGGGCAAGTGTCGGCACGTGATTTGGCAGGCGTGGCGATTGGTGCAGGCGTGTGGCTGCCCGTGTTTTTGTTGTTGGTGGGTATTTTGCTATCCACCACGCCGCTGATTGGTGAGGTCATTGGGCAAAAACACGCCAATCAACATCATCAGGTGCGCTTTATCACCCAGCAGTCGCTGTGGCTGGCATTGGTGCTGGGTGTGATTGGTGTGAGTGCGGTCAATCAGTTGTATCGGCTATTTGGTGTGATGGGCGTACCCAGTGAGATTGCGCCGATTGCGCGCGAGTTTTTGCGCGGTATTTCGCTGGGCTTGCCTGCGGTGTGTGCTTATACGGCTTTGCGCTGCTATACAGAGAGCCTCAAACAACCTGCCGTGGTGACGGTGATTAGCTTGTTTGGGCTGTTGCTAAATATTCCGCTCAATTATTTGTTTATTCATGGTATTGCTCTCGGTGATCGGCAGTTATTGCCTGCGTTGGGCGGTGCAGGCTGCGGCTATGCGTCAGCGGCAACGTTGTGGCTTAATCTTATCATGTTGGGTGGGTATCTGAGCTTTACCCCAAAGCAAGCGTTTAGCCAAACGCGGTTTTATCGCCAATTTGCGCCGCCTAAGTTGGCGCAATTTGGTAGGCAGCTTGGCCTTGGTGTGCCGATTGGGCTGAGTGTGTTTTTTGAGGTCAGTGCGTTTAGCTTGGCTGCGCTGATTATCAGCCCATTGGGCGAGATTGCGGTGGCTAGCCACCAAGTCGCCATGACAGTATCAAGCCAGCTGTTTATGCTGCCGTTTTCGTTGGCAACGGCATTGACGATTTTGGTGTCCCATCGCTATGGTGCACAGGATTTTATCGCCTTGCGGCGCATGGCTTGGCTTGGTTTGGCGGTGGCGACTGCTTTGGCATTGGGCGGTATGAGTGTCATCGCGCTCTTGCGTGGCCAAATCCCTGCGTGGTTTAGTCATGACCCTGCTGTGATTGCGCAATCGACAACCTTGCTTTGGTTTGCCATGCTGTATCAGCTGGTGGACGCGTGGCAGGTGAATTTTGCAGGAATTTTGCGCGGTATCCAAGATACGACGATACCCATGGTGATTACGCTGATTAGCTATTGGTTGGTTGCAATTCCGTTGGGTTGGTATTTGACGCGGCACACAGCGCTAGGCGCGAGCGGATTTTGGCTGGCGTTGGTGACAGGATTATCCGTGGCGGCTTTGCTGCTTGGTTTACGGACGTGGCGACAACAGCGCATTTTGCGCCAAGCTTGGGCGGCTTAGTCTCACTTAATGACTGCCTTGTATCTACTGCCTAACGCCGAAGGTTTATGGTGAAACTGATAAAAAACCATCTGTTTAACAGATGGTTTTTTTAGGAATGATCAATAATTTAGCGTGGATACACCGTCACATCGACACCGACGCGGCGGTCTGGCTGCAAGCATTGAATGGCTTGTTGGCGCGGCATACTCTCGGGACATTGTGTTGTGATGGGTTCAGACTCACCCACACCCTGTGCGATAATAGCCGATGAAGGGATACCTTGTGCCATCAAGAATTGACGCACCGTTTGGGCACGCAGCTGTGATAGGTTCATGTTGTATTCAGCACTGCCAAAGCGGTCAGTATGGCCTGTGACCACCAAGCGCATATCGCCTTGCTCTTGATACTGACGCAGCTTATCGGCCAGCTGACGCAGCTGCTCTTGCCCACCTGGGAGCATATCTTGCGCACGCCATTTGTCAAAGGCAAATAGCGCATCAGCAGATAAGTCGATATGTTCTTTGACCACAGGTTTGGGCTCTACCACAGGCACAGGGGCAGCAGGCGCGACGATGACCGTGGGCGCAGCAACCACGGTGGTTTTTGGTTCAGCGTACGCCATACAGTCTACAGGTAGCCAGTAGAACGATTGCGCTTTATAGTCTTTGTCAAAAATCACCTTATATTGGCAAATTTTGATTGAGTTATCAGGCTGATAAAATTTAAAAATATAATCCCACTCATGCGCGCCATGCGTTTCGCTAAAGTGCGGGCGACCAATCAGCTGATATAAATCGTCTTTACTCACCCCTGGTTTGATTTTACTTAAGTTCTCCTGATTGGGGAACTGTCCCTCTTTTTGCCATGCTTTATTGAGGTCTGGAAAAATCAAATCAGATGGTTCAACTGTACCATCACGGGTCACTTGCTGGCTGATAGTATTGGTACAACCAGTCATTGCCAAACTGATAGCCAGTAGCGCGCTTAACTGATAACGGAGTTTTTTTGTATTCATCGATTTAGCCTTGTGATATCTTTTTAAGTGGATGAAAAAGTACCCACTCAACCTTAGGCTGAGTGGGACTTAATATTACCAATGGAAACCTGCGCCAACCGAGCCGCCTGCGTTGCCTTGGGTATCGGCTGTACCGCTAAGCTTGATGACCCAACGTCCATTATCCGACAAGGTTGAGATACCGACAGCAACCGCGCCTTCGCCGTTGTAGCTTGCCAAGCCGCCTGATACCATTGATTTACCTGGCAAGAAGGCTTGTGGCAAGGCAGCAGTTGCCATTGCTGCAGAAATACCCGCGTTGGCTTGGTCATGGACATCACCAATGCGATAGCCAAGCTTATTGACCGCGTTATTGACTTTGCCTTCTAAGGCCGATAGCTGACCGACGTTCACGGCATCGGTGACAGCGCGACCCGGTGCTACGTTGTGGATGGTGACAGGCTCATTGGCTTTACCGACCAATGTCACGTCATTGCTAACTACGCCGCCGTTTGGTGTGGTTGGTGTATCAGCGTTGCTATAACGCACGACACCTGCTGCACCGTTGTTGAGTTTGGTCAGGTCACCTTGCACTTGAGCCACGTTTTGGTTGGTGGCGTGCAACTGGCTACCATTGACGGCATCTTTACTGTCCGCACTGATGACACCAGCGGCAACGTTGGTGATTGTTTGGTCACCTGCGTTGATACCACGTTGGGTCACACTTGGGCCATTTTTGATGGTCAAGCCTGCGTGATTGACGACAGTATTGCCCGTGGTCAGGCTATCAGCCACCAAGTCTGGTGTGGTGGCGACGGTGACGTTGTTACCATCACGAGATACTGTGATGTTTTGACCTGCCTGCACATTTTGTACCGCGGTGTCTGCTTTGGCTAAACTTGCTTTACTTGCCGCGCTTAGATCTACAGCATAGTTGGTGATGTTGTTGCCTGCATCGCTATGGGTGACGGTGACAGCGTTTGAACCTGCACTGGTGCTTGTGCCGCGAGCATTGACGGTGTAAATATCTTGCCCATTTTCACCTGTGGATTTTGTCACACTGGCGATATTGGTACCTGCAACAATTTCGGTACGCGCGCCTGCTGCCGCTCCAGTAATGGCATTGTTTAGCTGATTGACATTAACTGCGTCAGTGCCATCAACGCCTGCGGCCACATTGATGATGCGATTACCGCCATTGTTCAGACCATTGGCATTTAAGACCACAGGATTATTACCGTTGTTGATGGTTACGCTATCAGCCACCAGATTTGGTGTGGTGGCAATGGTATAAGTCGTGCTACCGTCTGAGTTTTGGGTCGGTGCAACAGTGATATTTTGCCCAGCAGCAACTTTGCTGTTGGCTGCCGTGGCTGCTTGAGCGGCCGCTTGGGCGGCGGCACGCAACTGTGCGACATTGACCGCATCACTGTCTAATGAGCCTGCCGCGACATTGGTGATTTGGCGATTTGCACCATCACGACCGACCGACACCGCGCCTGCGCTGTTGGTTGCTGTGGCAATGATGGCATTTTTATCAGCTTGGCTGGCTTGCTGCAACGCAAACACTTGGCTGGTTGTGCCATTGCTAGCTTGTGTGATGGTAGCGCTGGTGGTGGTCACATCACTGCCTAGACCTGCACGGTTTGCCACTGAGTTTTCACCCAGTGCCACGCCGCCTGCCACATTCACCGCCGTGTTGTTACCTAAGGCAACCGCACCGCTGACATTGTTGGTTGCGTTGCCATCCGTATCTGCACCCAACTGAACATTATTACCCAAAACAAAGGCATTTTGCGTGGTGCTACCAATGCGGTTGTTATTACCCACAGAGTAACTATTATCACCATTGATGATACTTGGGTCGCCAATCGCGCCTGAGTTTTTACCCGTTACGATATTGCCTGTACCAATTGAGATAGACTGGCTGCCTACTGCTTGAGCGCGGTCACCGATAGCAATGGCTTGCTGACCGTTTGCCAATACTTGATTACCAATTGCTACTGCTGCGTCGCCATTAGCATCCGTTTTATAGCCGATTGCTGTTGATTTAGAGCCGTTAGCCTGCGATTGTTCATCGTTCGTACCGCGCTGACCACCAACACTACGCTCACCACCGTTAAAGTGAATGTACTTGGTGCCTTGCTCGTTGATGTTTTTAACCGCTGTTAAAACTGAGTTGGTTTCAACGGTGCCCGTACCCACCGCATCATAGGTGCGTAACGCCTCAGCAGCTGTCAAGGTAATAGGGGTTGTAGAATTGTCTGCATTGACAACCGTCAGCATTGAACCATCACCATCGACGACGTTACCATCAATATCTACACCACCAACGATTTGTTGAGTATTGCTAATATTGGTTTGTACTTGTGTCAAATCACCGATAGTAGCTGCATTGCTCCATTGGCTACTGCTGCTACCCTCATCTTTAATTTGGTTAAGCGTTTTACCTTGCAGACCACTGGCAACGTTGGTGATCAGCTTGCCACCGTTGTCAATGCCATCTTGGTTGATGGTGGTATTGCCTGCTTTGACACTATCAAACACCACATTTGGCTTGGTGGCTACGGTGATGTTGTTGCCGTCACGGGTGATGGCAATGTTTTGTCCGTCTAGCAGTTGAACGGTGTCACCGTTTTTAACCAAGCTTGCGGTGTCGCCATTGGTTTGTAGGTTGAAGCCTGCGTTGTTGATGGCGTTGGCTATGTCACCTGCTTTGACAAGGTTGTCTGGGTTGGTGGCATTGGTGTTGCCTTTGCCATCTGAGTTCAATGCGGTGGTGACGGCTGTTAGCTGGTTGTCGCCATTGACGGTAAGGGTTGTGCCGTCTGTTTGTACATTAACGTTGTAGGTGGTGCTGCCGTCTGGGTTGGTGTTTGTGCCGACCGTGGTCGCTGTGCCATCTTCTAGCTTGGTGGTGGCTGCCGCTGCCGCTTGTTGTAGCTGGTCTTCGGTCGCTGCTTGTCCACTTACGATGTTGTTTGGGTCAAACGTTTTGTTTGTCAAGCCGTTGATCTTCCCTGCGTCGCCTTCGATGCGGATGCCGTTGTTCGGTCCACCCACGGTGATGGCGCCTGGTTGAAGTACGGTGGCTTGTCCTGTGCT